>NZ_JACJQM010000127.1:0-12925 GCF_014696655.1 Nostoc sp. FACHB-888
GATTTTCGGCTTGATGAATCTAGAACAGTTAATGAACCGCCAACCATCGATAAAGCTACTTTAGAGCGGATTTATGAACTGGAATTCAATCTTGGTAACAAGGCAGGTCACACCCAAGATAAACCGAAGAAATTATCACCAATGGCGCAAAAGCTGTATGAATATCTCATCAGAACTGAGCGCATTGAAGCTGATGTAAGAGAGTTTCAGGGCAACTTTAAAGTGACTGGTGAAAGATTCACTGTTGAGCAAATCAAGGGCTGGATGTACGAAATTGTGGGGGCAGGTAAGGCTGACTGGATAGGCGAGGGTGTTATCCGGCTCAATCAAATTTAACCGCTTTCATGGAAGAGTGTCTGCTCCCAAAAACCCCCTTTTTGGCGGACATCGGACAGCAGACAGCACAGACAGTAAACGCTGAAACCCTTATACAGCATAGACAGTATTCAGACAGGAGCTAGACATTCTTTAGACACCAAGGTAAGAGTGACTGTCTGCTAGACACCAATAATCAATCAGCCAACAATTACCCAAACTTTATTACAGAATTATCAAAACAATGCTGAAAATTGTAATTATTGAAAGAGAACCATTTACGCTCTTAGGTATCAAGACTGCTATTGAACAGTCTCCAGATATAGAAGTAAGCGCTTCCGCCACTTGTGGAGAGATAGGTTTTAAGTTGGTTGAAGAAACTAAGCCTGATGTGGTTGTAATCGATTTGCTCTTACCGGATATGAGTGGCTTAGAACTTACTCGCTTAATCAAAAATCAAACTAATAGCAAAGTGGTAATTCTTACTAATCAAACTGATGAAAAAATAGTTAACTTTGCTTTCAGTTATGGCGCTGATTCATATCTGCTCAAAACCACTGAGATTGAAGTAGTTTACTTAGCGATAAAAAGAGCTTACTTCAATGAATCTTTCTTAGACCCTAATTTGACCATAAAAGAGATGGTTGATATTAAGTCTAGTATTACAGGCAATTGTAAACATTAACTAGGGAAAAAGACCTTAGCAGGACGCTGGATGATTGAATGTTACACAATGGTCTCTAATTCCAATTGTTGAATGGTATTTCTGAAGAGTAGTTATGAGAAAGCACTATTTGATTTTCATACATGGTATGGGTGAGCGTCAGCCCGATCAAAATCCCAATTCCAGCTACGATGACCTGTGGGAGCGGTTAATCAAAAAATCGGGAAAAAGCATTGATGAGTTTGAAGGCCAGTTTGGTCGAATCTGTACAAACTGGCACGTAGATCCGCTTCAGAGGGCAGCCCATACTATGTTTAATGCATCATTTCCTCAGCTACAAAACCAACCCCTTAACCCTATGCGCGGCATCCGTGGCTTCATCAGCTTCTTGATGGGAGATGTAGTTGCCTACGTGTCTGAAGACGTAAATTTTATTCGTCGCACCGTTTGGACACAAATCTGGAAAGACCTCCATGATCCATTGGAGCAGGGCGCAACCTACAGTATCATTGCCCATTCTCTCGGCTCGGTGATTGCTTTCGATTATCTATTCCACTTGTTTTATCCTAAAGATGAGGATGATTTTTCATTTATTCCAAAGCCTGACCCCGTTGCTAGACCTGAAGACAGCAACTTAGAGGCGATAACGATAAAGCCTGAAGAAATCAAGCTTTTGAGAAAACAATTCCGCCACTTCTTCACAATGGGGTCTCCTATCGGCTTGTTTATGATGCGTAAAGGATCGCTATGGATGGAAGGAGAGCCATTTACTAAACTCTACAATCCAGTCCGAGATCAAGGTCGGTCTTGGTATAACTTCTGGGATAGTGAAGATGCAATTGCTTATCCTTTAGCAGAACTGTTTAAACGAAATCCAGAAAACAACAATCAAATATTAGTGGACATCCCGGTTGAGACAGGATTTCTGATTTTCGATTCCCATACTGGTTATTGGGACAATTCTGATGTTGCCCAAAAAATTGCTAATGTCATTGCTTGAAGCATTGGAGTAACTCTACGACTCAGAATCCTTCAACATTCCCGTCAACCTGAGACTAAGTTGAGAGAGTTGGGTATTGGCTCATTCCTTGTCGAAACGAGGGCGATCGCCAACGGCGGGCGGTTACGCCATCGCCTGACTTGTGCCAACTCTGATATCAACTCTGATATCAATGCCCCACCACAGTCTAGCCTTGCCCAATCGTTGCTGCAATACGCCCAGAGCGCACCGTCAGAACATCGGCAGTTATTATTGAGATACAGCCCAACTTTAAAGTCAAGGGTCAACGGTTCACTTCTCTTGAGTTGAAGCGACTTAATATAAAGGAATTCACGTAAACAAGATAGGTTGACTGACGCTTGTTGAGCAGGACTACTGACTAGTTTTTGCAGCTTGCTTTTGGTCGTTCTCCAACACCGGAAAGTACCGCCGAGCATTGAGCGGCTTCTTCCACCCAGTCAACTCAAACAGGTATTCATCAGGGTCTAGGTTAAGCATCGTTGCCCATTGATTGATTTGACTGCCGTTGATATTTATCCGCTCACACAGGTCAGTCTTGGTTAGCCCCTGTTTAGCATCATGATCAGAATATGAGAATTTGATTTTGCCTCTGGGGATATCCTCTACCCTCTCTCTGAGAGATGATAACCCTGCGTTTATTAGAGCTTGCCGTAGTCCGTCGATTTCTGTTCTAAGCGAGTTAATCTCATCATTAAACTCCCTTTGTTGCTCGGCTACGGCTGCCTCTAGACCATCGATTTCGGTGGCTTTAACCTTAAGCTGCTTTACCTCTTGTTCAAGGTTCTCTGGCATCACTTCAATCGGGATATTGCCCTCTAAATAATGCTCAAGTATAATTGTGAGAGCTTGAGACGCTTTCTTTATTTTGTGTGTTTTCATCCACTTCTCTAAACTAGCGTAGAGGCTGAAGTGAAGGTATGCCGTAACTTTAGCGTGATTGTCTAACCAGTCTTTAGTAGCCATATACTGCTTATTATGTATTGGTAATTTAAAGTCAGTTACGTTAAATTTAAAACAAATTAAAGTAAGATACTGTTGTGTTAATAGTAATTTACTAATACACGTTGGCAGCTTACTGCATAAGGTTAAGAAAACTAAAGTAAGTTACTAAAATTAAAAAGTGTCTGACTATAAACGTCTAAACCATAATTGGTGTCTGACCTAGATGGAATAAGGCAAGCACTGTGGAGCTATTATAAATTAAGTAATTTCCAGCATAAAATCAATTAAGGCATAGTCAGATAATTATTTAAATAATTTGCCTGCTTTAATATACTTGTAGATTATTAGTAAACTAAAGCAACTTACCCAAGTAAGTTACTCTCGCCTAAAGCAAGACAACTAGCGGGTTTTATCTACTTGGTGGTTGGTGGTAGCGCAGCAGGCGCACTGCCTTAGCAGCGATCGCTTTTAAAAAGAAATGGTTGATATTATTAATGCAGCAATTTAGGACAGAAATCATGTCTAATGTCACGATTAACCTGCCAGAAGAAGTATTTAGCGCCCGTCGCCTTTCTCCAGAAGAGTTTGTGCGTGATATGCGCCTCGCTGCTGCTATCTACTGGTATCAGAAGCAGGAAATCTCGATGGAGAAAGCAGCCTCTGTTGCTGGGTTAAACCGCCGAGACTTTCTAGCCGTCCTAGCCCGTGAACAAGTGGATGTCTTCGCTGTTGATTTTGATGATTTGCAGAGCGAGTTTAACCGTGGCTGAACTGCCTGCTATCAACACATCACCCCTAATTTTTTTGACTAAAGGCGGGTTTCTCGATTTATTACAGGTCATTAGTTCATCGGTTATTGTTCCTAATGCTGTAGCCGCAGAAATTCAGGCGTATGGGTCAGCAGACGTAACAGCAGTGGCGCTTAATAATACTGATTGGTTGGTTGTACAAGAAACACCACCTGTCCCGAACGTTATTCAAAGCTGGGATTTGGGTCTAGGTGAGTCAGCCGTACTAACCTGGGGCTATGTAAATCCTGGAACGGAAGTAATTCTGGATGATTTAGCAGCCCGTCGCTGTGCTGCCACTTTGGGAATTCCGGTACGGGGGACATTAGGTATTGTTATTACCGCCAAACAACGAGGGGTAATTCCGGCTGCACGTCCAGTTTTAGAACAATTGCGCCAGTGTGGAATGTATTTATCTGACCGCGTGATCAATCACGCATTAGCATTGGTAGGGGAATAGATTGACTTCCAAGCCTAAAGCGGATCATACCTGATGATGGTTAACGTGCTGCAATCATAAGCAGATATGATGACTCACACGGAATCATAGGGTTTTCAGGCTGTGCTGATTCCGAGTGATTGATAAGCTGCGGTTCAGTCGGGTAATGGTCAACGAGAGAATGGGGATCGTAGCGAGTTAAACTGTCTATAAAAGAACCCTTTTACAGACAGTTCGGGTGTTGGTGGGGAATGGTGGAGAGAAAGAAGAATGAAGAGTATAGGAGCCGGGAGTATCTAACCATAGAGGAGGTGAAGGTACTAATTGAGGCAGCAGGGAACAGGGGCAGGCACAAACAGCGCGATTACTGTCTGTTACTGTTGATGTTTCGCCACGGGTTGAGGGCAGGGGAAGCTTGCCGACTCAAGTGGGACGCGATCATGTTTTCAAGGCGTATCATTTATATTAACCGTCTCAAGGGTAGTATGAGCGGCAATCATCCGTTACAAAGTGATGAAATCTCAGCACTGGAGCTTTTAAGGGAGCGGTATAAAGAGCAGGGGAGTTACTACGTGTTTGTGAATGAGCGGGGTAAATCTTTGACAGTGGCAGCGATTCAGAAGATTATTTCTCGTGCAGGAAATGCTGCTAATCTGCCGATCAAGGTACATCCGCACATGATGCGCCACAGTTGCGGCTATTACTTGGCTGACCAACAACGCCCAACCAGGGATATTCAAGCGTATCTGGGGCATACAAATATTCAACATACAGTCCGCTACACTGCTCAGAACCCCAAAAGGTTTGAGTCTTTTGATTGGGACTGGTGAGCCAATAAAGTCAAAATTTCATTCTATATTCGCGATTTGCGAATATAGAATGAAATTAGATTCGCTATTCGCGAATAGGAGTAGTGTTGCCATGTTAAAGTCTCAAGATATTGTTGTTTTACTTAAGGTACACAACTTACGTAATTCAGAGTGGACTTACAGCAAGCTTGCCAATAGCCTGCACATGAGTCCATCTGAAGTCCACGCTGCACTAAAAAGATGTTCAGCCAGCGGTTTGTATGATTCTTCTTCTAGAAAAATCAGGAATAACTCTTTGCTCGAATTTCTTATTCATGGGCTTAAATACGTATTTCCTGGGCAGCCTGGCCCTCTAAGCAGGGGAATCCCAACTGCACATTCCGCTGAACCTTTAAAAGACTTGCTTGTCGTCGATTCTGCTGATACTTACGTATGGTCAACTCCAGACGGAACTACTAAGGGACAAACTATTACTCCTTTATATAAATCTGTTCCAGAAGCTGCTAAAAGCGATTCAGAGCTATATCAGCTGCTTAGTTTGGTTGATGCAATCCGGGTTGGTCGTGTACGAGAACAACGTATTGCGAGTCGAGAGCTTGAACAAAGACTAGCAGTACAATGAATCAGCAAATACAAATGCTGGAAAAGGCTGGCTCCTTACTGTCAGCTTTAAGTGAACGCATAGTCTTTACAGGTGGTGCGACAATATCGCTTTATCTTGATGAGGTTTCTGCGGCTGATGCTCGCCCTACAAAGGATGTTGATTGTGTTGTAGAAATTACCTCTACTGCTGAATACCATCGGCTTTCAGATAAACTTCGTAGAATTGGGCTTGAAGAAGATACAGAAAGCGGAGTGATCTGTCGCTGGCTTTATCAAGACCTAATAATAGATATCATGCCGACCAACCCGTCTGTACTTGGTTTTTCCAATTCTTGGTACATACCAGGAATTACTAAATCAATTCTGTTTGAACTTCCAAGTGGACAGCATATTTCGATTTTTACAGTATCTTATCTCCTGGCATCAAAGATCGAGGCGTTTAACGATAGAGGAAAACACGAGCCATACATGAGTACTGATTTGGAAGATATTGTGTTACTGCTGGACGGATGCCCAAATCTCGAAGAGAATTTTCAGCAGGCAGACACAGAAGTAATAACATTTGTGAAGGGATGGTTTAAGTCTGAACTAAATCTACTTAGAGAAATTGCCCCCGCCCAGCTTTCATTTGTAGCTAAACAGTCCGGTCGCGAGCAGTTGCTTTTATCTCGAATTGAAAGATTAGCTCAATAATCGTAACTAAAAAATCTGTGAAGTAAGCGTACCGAAGGCGTTCACTGTTTGGCGGGAAATAGAATTTAAGCGACATCCAGAAAGAAGGGTGCTTAAGCAACATGATAACCAGGGAGATATCACTCCCTGGCTTGCTAAATATTGTTATTTATTAAAATATCTCCTTACTATCTCACTAATAGAGTTCCCCACACTATAAATAGTTCAGGAGCAAAAATTGAGTACTTATACTTCGTGAACAAGCCATGAACGTAATAAATTCTGAAGTTTTAGTAGCCTATTCTTTATGTTCTCGCAAAGCATATTTATTAATGTGTACAAAAGAACGAGGTGAACTACATGAATATGAACAATTGCTGAAAGAAAATGAACTTATAAATCAGCAGAAATTTTTAGCAATTCTTAAACATAACCATTCTGATGTATACCCTTACAGTATTGCAAATGTCAAAGATGGACATGAATTTTTAATTGATGCCCAACTGGTTGCTGACAATAAATTACAGGCTAATTGTCCAATATTGACTAGAGTTAAAAATCTGAATTATGAGCCGACAATTTTCATAGGAACACACACTCTAACTAGTAAAGATAAACTTGTCTTAATGTTCATTGGTCATGTACTCACAAAAATTCAGGGAAATCCACCTGAGATGGGATGTATTGTCAATTTGGATGGGAAGTCACATCGGTTCAAACTAAGAGAAACTTATAAAGCCCTTATTCCACTTTTGGAACCATTACAGGAATGGTTAAATCAACCTTCTCTAGAGGAACCACCTGTCATTTTAAATAAGCACTGTCCTGTATGTCAGTTCCGAGTTCAGTGTCAAGAAAAAGCAATTCGTGAAGATAATTTAAGTCTTCTGGATAGAGTTACTCCTAAAATAATTCGTCACTATGAAAAGAAAGGTATTTTTACTATTAAACAACTCTCCTATTTATTCAAACCTCGTAAGCGAAACAAGCGAGCTAGAAAACCTCCAGCAATAACCCATAACATTGAATTACAAGCACTTGCCATTCGTACAGGTAAAATCTATCTTCAAGAATTACCTATTCTTACTCGACAAGAAATTGAGTTGTATTTAGATATCGAAGGTTTACCCGATCAAAACCTGCATTACTTAATTGGATTGCTGGTTTGTGAGCGCAATAGTGTTTCATATCACTCTTTCTGGGCAAATAGTATCGAAGATGAGGGGGGAATGTGGCGAGAGTTCCTTACTTTTCTCGCTCAGTATCCTGATGCACCCATTTACCACTATGGTAGTTATGAGATCCGCGTGATAAAAGCACTTATTAAAAGATACAATACTGATAGTCAGACTCTTATTAATCGGTTAATTAACATTAACAAGATAATTTACGGAAAGGTATATTTTCCAGTCTACTCTAATCGACTAAAGGAGGTTTCAAACTTCATTGGAGCTACCTGGACATCGCCTGATGCATCAGGACTGCAAAGCATTGTGTGGAGATACAACTGGGAGAAAACTCAAGATAACCGATATAAGTCTACACTGCTAATTTATAACAAAGAAGATTGTCTTGCTCTCAAGTTGTTGGTTGATGAGCTTACTAAAATCCAACATTCGGCAGATACACTATCAGAGATTGATTTCGCTGATAAGCGCAAACATAATTCTACAGAAACCAGTCAAGATATTCACAGCAAATTTGAAGCAATTATTAAATTTTCACATTTTGATTATGACCAAAAGAAAATCAGTTTTCAAGATAATCTAAGAAAACATGAATCGGATCAAGACAAGAGGGAAAGACAAAAACGCGCTGCTCACAAATCGAACCAAAAACGTGAAAGAGCGAGAAATAAAGTCAGAAAAGTAGTTCATGTTTCAAGAGGAGAAGTATGTCCTAAGTGCGGACATGAACCACTTAGACCAATAGAAAAAGTAGCCAAAAGAACAATTATCGACTTGGTATTAACAAAAAACGGTATAAAGAAAACTCTAGTTCAATATGTTGGAACCCAAGGTTACTGTATAAAGTGTTCGCAAATTTCATCACCCCCAGATATAAGTAAATATGCAAAGAGTCAGTTATATGGAAATGGTTTTAAGGCTTGGGTTATTTATCAACGAATAGCCATGCGCTTACCATATAACGCAATTGCACAATCAACAGAAGCATATTTTGGTGAGAAGATTAGCTGTGGCCGTCTTGCCGAACTTATAAAGGAAATGGGTCAACACTATGCTGAAACTGAGAGATTAATAGTACAGCACTTATTAAAAAGCCCTTTTATTCATGCTGATGAGACAGAAATCAGCATTGTGGGAATTAATCAATATGTTTGGGTATTTACAGATGGGAAATATGTTTTTTTAAAACTAACGGAGACTAGAGAGGCAAATATCGTACACGAGTTCTTAGCTGAATACAAAGGTATCTTGATTTCAGATTTTTATCCAGGCTATGACTCTGTACAGTGTAGACAACAAAAATGTTGGGTTCACCTGCTCCATGATCTTAATGATGATCTCCGGGAAAATCCATTTAACCAAGAGTTGGAAACCTTTGTTTTAGCAGTCAAGGATTTAATTATACCTATTATGGAGACTATACAGAAGTATGGCTTAAAAAAGCGCTATCTCAGCAAATTCAGTAAAGAGGTTGAGAAATTTTACCAAAAAATGATAACGGATAAAAACTACAAATCTGATCTAACTGTCAAATATCAAAAACGGTTTATACGGTATCGAGAGAGTCTATTTACTTTTCTTGAGCAAGATGGAATAGCTTGGCACAACAACACGGCTGAGAGAGCCATTAGACCTGTAACTAAACAGAGGGCAATATCAGGAAGTTTTTATGCATCTGTTATGAGCGGGTACTTAGTGCTACTTGGTATCAGGCAAGCTTGTCGCTTTCAAGATAAATCTTTTTTTAAGTTCCTCTTTTCAGGAGAAACGGATCTCGATCAGTTTGAGCTTAGAAAGCGCAAACGCTAAAAGATGCAAACCTGCCTGCTGCATCAAGAGAAAGCAAATCTAACAGACGCGAATATATTGGGAACAAACCTCACTGGGGCAGATTTAGAAAACGTTTTTAGCCGTGACTTGCGTCAATTTCGAGAGAAACGGGAGCCGTGGCAACCTGAGCTTACTCAACATTTGTCAGCGTCTCCAGTTGTGCAAGTAGTTTTTCTATTTGCTTGCGCTTCTTTGGGTCTGACCAAATACGCGACTTTCTTAGTTTGGTAGTCGCAGCAGTAAAGCGCTCTTTGTAATTGTTAGACTCTGCTTGAGAGTTAGTAGTTGAAGTTTTCTTCTCACTAATGCGCTGTCTGATTTCACTTAAAGACCAGTTGTTAGCAATAGCTTGTTCTAAAAAGGCAACGCGCTCATCTAATTTCTGAATCTGGGCGATCGCTTTGGCTTTGGTGTACTCAAGTGAACCTTCCCTTAGCGCATCAAGGATATCTTCTGGGAGGTTTAACAAGGGCAGGCGATTCTTGATGAAAGATTCCCAGGTCATTAACCCTAAGCCATCAAACACTGTTTCAACGATTTTGAGGTCTTGGTTTACAGCAGGCTCATGATTAAGGGCTGAATCATCCGTTTCGGTTTCGCCCATAACGTTATGGGTAGATAAGCCAATATCGCCTTCGTCGTCGCTGATAGCGTTATTGGTGGACTCAGCTTCAACTCCGCCCATAACGTTATGGGTAACTGTAGATGCTTTTTGATGTAGGCGTTGTAGACGATACAGTAATGGGGGTATCACCTCAACACTTCGACCTAGTTTGAGAGACAGCAGTTGCAGGATACCTTCAGTTTCTTCAACTGGATTCAGGTCTTCCCGCAGCAAGTTTTCTATAAGTGCAAATTGAAAAGCTGCGTTGTCGTCTAATTCTCTGATGACGACGGGGACAACTTTTAGCCCAATACTTAAGGCAGCACGATAGCGGCGTTCTCCTGCGACTAATTCGTGTTTCTCTCCATCAAGGGGGCGTACTAAAATGGGTTGGAGAATGCCATGCTGTTTGATGGATTCAGTTAACTGCTTTAATGCTTCAGAATCAAAGTAACGGCGCGGTTGATTCGGCGGCAGAACAATCTGGTCTAACGGCATGGATTGAGGAGAACCAGCATTCGCTACGCCTGTGGTGTCCCAAGGTACTTCAATTTTGCTTTTAAGGGGTTGGCTGGCTTTAGTAGTGCGTCTCATTTTAAGGATTCTAAACTAACGGCTATTTTTTTCAAGATGGCGACAGATGGATGCTTGGGATCGTAAACTGCAAGGGGCATTCGTTCCTCTGAAGCATCAACAAAAGCAGTGGAGCGAGGAATCGGGGCAAAGACAGTTCCGGCGTTCGCTAGTTGTTCGGTGATGGCTGCTAGGGTACGAGTGTCTTGGGAGTTACGGGCATCGTATTTTGTGGGTACAAATCCGGCTATTTGCAATTTGCGGTTTGGTTTGTTGCGTACTGTAGCAACCGTTTTTAAGAGTTCGCCTGTTCCCTCAAAGGCTTTGAAATGGGTTTCCAGAGGCACGAGAACATGAGTGGCAGCTACAAGGGAGATGTAGGAAAGTAGCCCTAAGCTGGGAGGGCAATCTATTAAGATAAAATCGTAATCGGATTCAATTGGTTCGATAGCTTCTTTCAGGCGAAAATCGCGCATGGAAGCACTAACCAATTGCATTTCTGCTGTAGAAAGAGAGATGTTGGCAGGGGCTAAATCCATACCATGAATTCCCTCATGTATTGGCAGGGGTTGTTCATCCACAATGGCATTGTTGACGGTTTGCTCTATCTCTCTTGGAACCAAGCCCATAAAAATAGTTAAGCTGGCTTGGGGGTCTATGTCGATGAGCAGGACGCGATGACCCAATTGCGCTATTTGGTAGCCCAGGTTTTGGGTAAGGGTGGTTTTGGCAACACCTCCCGCCTGATTAAAAACTGCGATGATTCGGTTCATAAGTGAGTTGGTTTA
Source organism: Nostoc sp. FACHB-888 (assembly GCF_014696655.1). NCBI lineage: Bacteria > Bacillati > Cyanobacteriota > Cyanophyceae > Nostocales > Nostocaceae > Nostoc > Nostoc sp. FACHB-888. The sequence continues at coordinate 11,236 of NZ_JACJQM010000127.1, forward strand.
CCTGCCCCGTTACAATTTAAGATAACGGTGATATGTCAACTGGCAATGTTTATTTTTGTTTTGGGTAAATCTCACCACCAATATACAATTCATCCCAAGTTTTATCTCTAATTACAGTGAACGCTGATTTTTTTTACTTTGTTTGCTTTAATCGAGCGATACCAATGGTTTTGAGAGCCAGTGTTGTGTATCTCTATTATGCGGTCGTGCCTGAAAAACTTATTAACAAAGTGAATATGTATATTTTAAGTAGCTACCTTAATTTTGAGGGAACCAGTATATGTTAGCTATACTACTCAGTACTGTCTTTCATGTCCCTAAAACAAAAACGCAGAATCAACAAAGCCCTTTGTGGTAAACATTTTTCCTGATGGTGATGGTTTTAAATGTGGCAACTAACCTATCTCACAATTAGACAAGCACAAATGGATTTTTCAGGTACTGATCAGCCGCCTTTTTCAGGAACTGGGCTATGGGCTGAGGGGGTTGAACTGATAAATATAGTTGAGCTTGTAAATTGGGAAGAGACTCCGCTGCAATTTATTATTTGTACAATCTGCGGTTGTGTAGGATGTAAACCTAAAGATTGGGTTGATATTAAACAAAGCGATTCAGTGGTACTGATTATGCCTGCCTTTTTAAGGATTGATCAGGCTGGTGAGACGATGGGGAATGAATATCTGCCCCCTGATTACCTGGTCAAGCGAGGAATTATTTGTATTAAGCCGGAAATTTATTTAAGTCACCTTTGCCAACTAGCTGCTTTCCCAAAGTTTGAGAATTTAGCCCCTTTGTCTGCCTGGGAAGCATCAAAGATTTTTCAGTTTGAAGCACCTAGTCAAGTAATGGGTGATTTGTTAAACCCGCCCACACTGGCTAAAGATATGGTGATTGCTTCATCTGAAGGCGATTTTAGGGAGCAGACAAAAGAGTTAGTCTCGTTAGTTAACAAACTTTCAAAAGAGATTCGTCCAGCCAATTTACGTCCTATTACTGAACATGACCAAATTATCTCGTTGTATATAGATATTCACGGTGTTCCTGAATGGAAAGCACTCAGCTACAACGGTTCACAGTATTCTTTATACTTAGAGCCTGGGTATATCATTGAGTAGCCATATTCCCAACACATATTGCTCTCAATTAGCCGATTCTACCCCAATGTCGTCTATCCCTCTATTTCCCGACATTGAAGGAGAAGCGATCGCAGGCACGACCAAGAAAGGAAGTTATGCAGTAATGGCAATCCCAAACCTTTACTACAAATGATTGACAGCCTTTACTTTTAACCCGTTGCTTAAGAGTTTTTCTTACATCAGGGTGGCTTGTTTCTTCAGAGTACAGTACAGACTTTGCGCTAATAAACCTATTGCATATAAAAAACCCTGGATAAATGCCAATATCGAGATTGCAATTTATCCAGGGTTGTAAAGTATCTATTTATGTCACGTAAAAACGTAAACTTAGTATTCCCAGAAATTTTGGGATTTGAACGTTACATAGATGTGATCTTCATGGGGGCTGCCAAAATCAACCACAGAGTATATGCTCTTCTCTGCGCTAAGGCACGAACCCGTCATAAAATGCCTCAACAAATAGGTACTCATCAGCCTTTGAATACCTATTTAATAAATTACTTAACTTAGTTACTTAATTAAGTAAAATACAAAATTCTATATTTATCCGCCTT
>NZ_JACJQM010000128.1:0-12667 GCF_014696655.1 Nostoc sp. FACHB-888
GGTTTGACTTCTTGCAGGAGTGTTGGAATGATGATCCGGCACTGGTGATAGTGATCAAGAGGTTGCTGGTGAAGTTTCCGCAATGGGGGATTGCGATTGTGGATGGGAGTTGATTCGGTGGGAAGGGTAGCGTGAGAACTTTATAAAGTAAAGTTTTGTAAAAGTCTCAAGTTCTTGCGAAAAAATTGAGTTTGAGAGTGAAAACTTAGTAGGAGTATTACTCAGGAATGGATAGCTAGTAACTTTATTTATACTTAATTATGCTATTTTATTTTTTCGATAACTACAGACCTTCTAAAGTATTTAATAAGACTAGATTGAGACCGTAGTAATACTTTAACGCACTTTACTTACACACTATCCACTTTATGTATAAAATCCAAAACTGGAAGTTCTCGGTAGCGCTGCCTTTCTCTATAACTTGCTTGACTCTTGCCTCTTTAGGAGACTACAGTTCTGCAAAAAACTCTTGTATACCTGATGTTACATGCCCTATTGAAATAGTGGTTGACGAATGGCATATTGGTAATCCAGGAGGGCCAAAGGAGACGTCCTGTGATATAGACTTTTTGCCAGAAAAAGGGCTTGAGCGAATACAGAAGCTACAGCAAAAAGATCCACAAGCAATACAGAAGTTGCAGCAGGACGATTCAACAACACTAGAAAAACTGCAAGAGCTAACTCCAAGCTCAGTACAGCGAACCATAAAAAATTGCTCCCATCCCAAAACAAAACCCTGAAATACCTATAATTCAAAATCAGTAACAGGGCGTTGCATAAATGCGGGATGAATTGGCGGGCGAAACCATTGGAAATACGTTATAAATTGTGCAAAATCATCCTCTAATTCAGCAACGCCTCCCACCTTATGATCTTCTAAAACCGAGCTAAAATTACTTAAAGTTTTATTTTTTTTTAGGTAACTACAAATTTTCTGGAATATCTAGTGAGACTAAATCGATACCGTAGCAATGATTCGACTTTAATGTACTTTATTTATCTACGATTCACTTATGTATATCCAAAATTGGAAGTTATCGGTAGCGCTGCCTTTCTCTATAACTTGCTTGACTCTTGCCTCTTTAGGAAACTACAGTTTTGCATCCTGTATACCTAATGTTACATGCCCTATTAAACTAGTGGATGATAAAATGCATAATGGCAATCCGCCAGGAGAAGCCCCACGTGGTCCCTGTGTTATAGACCCTTTGCCAAAAAAAGGGCTTGAGCGAATACAGAAGCTACAAGAAAAAGATCCACAAGCAATACAGAAGTTGCAGCAGGACGATTCAACAACACTAAAAAAACTGCAACAGCTAACTCCAAGCTCAGTAGAGCGAACTAGAAAAAATTGCTTCCATCCCGAAACAAAACCCTGAAATACCTATAATTTAAAATCAGTAACAGGGCGTTACATAAATCTGGGCTGAATTGGCGGACGAAACCATTGGAAATACGTTATAAATTGTGCGAAATCATCCTCTAACTCAGCAACGCCTTCCACCTTATGATCTTGTAAAACCTAAGCTAAAATTACTTAAAGTTTTTTTTGGGCAACTACAAATTTTCTGGAATATCTGTAGGACTTACGCACTATATAAAATGGCTATCATGTGTGTCAACGAAAATCCGTTGTTTCAGACTATTGGCTACTGGCTTAATTATCAGTAGCGATCGCTGGCTAATAGTGAAAAAATCAAACTTGATGCCTGAAAATGTTTACCCATATTTAATTGCTTCTGTCAATTCGTAAGTCCTAATCAAGTGAGATTAAATCGATACCATAGCGATGATTCAACTTTAATGATACTTTATTTATCTACAATTCACTTATGTATATCCAAAATTGGAAGTTATCGGTAGTGCTGCTTTTCTCCATAACTTACTTGACTCTTGCCTCTTTAGGAGACTACAGTTTTGCATCCTGTATACCTAATGTTACGTGCCCTATTAAAATAGTGGATGACAAATGGCATATTGGCAATTCCCCGGGAAAACCTGGTGGATTCCCCTGTTTTCAAGATCCTTCTTCAGAAAAAGGGCTTGAGCGAATACAGAAGCTACAGGAAAAAGATCCACAAGCAATACAGAAGTTGCAGCAGGGCGATTCAACAACACTAGAAAAACTGCAACAGCTAACTCCAGGCTCATTACAGCGAGCCAAAGAAAATTGCTCTCATCCTAATACAAAAACTTGAAATACCTATAATTCAAAATCAGTAATGGTAACTGCTACAAAGACTATTTGGTACTTTTTATTGTTCCTAAACAAAAGATTAGTAAATGGTTTTATATAGGGCTACTATTCGTAAGATGACTCAAAATTGGAAATACTGCTCTTGGCAACTGGGGCTAGCAAATTCTTTGGCTCTCCTTGGAGCATTGGTTATTGACGGAAACTATTTTGCAAATTCTGTCTTTGCTCAAAGTCAGATTATAGCTGATGATACATTAGGAGCAGAACGTTCTTATATCGATGAAGAAAAACCCTTGGGTGATAACATTGATGTGCTGACGGGTGGGGCAACTAGAGGTAATAATCTGTTCCACAGTTTTAAAGAACTTAACGTTAATGAAGAAAGAGCAGCTTTATTTAGGAGTCCTAACAGTAATATTCAAAACATACTGGTAAGAGTTACAGGTAATAGCCGCTCTGAGATTTACGGCACATTAGGTACTTACCAAATGGTCAACGACCGAATATCTCCTTCTAACGCCAATTTGTTTTTGATTAATCCCCGCGGGATTATCTTTGGACCGAAGTCCATTTTAAATCTAGGTGGTTCGTTTATTGGTAGTACAGCTAGCGGAATCAAATTTAATGATGGCACCTTTTTCAATGCAACTACTCTGGGAACAACACCTCTACTTACAGTGAGTGTACCTGTAGGGCTACAAATTGGTAAAACTGTAGGAGAAATTAAGGGACAGGGGCAAGTAGTAGTACAAGCTGGGAAAACCCTGGCGTTGGTAGGCGGTAACATTACTTTAGACAACGCGATTATACAAGCGGAAAGCGGTCAGATTGCTTTAGGAGGGATACTTGGTGAAGGAATAATAGAACTGAACATTGATAGCAATGACCGAACGTTAAGCTTTCCTAATGACGTTACCTTAGCAGATGTATTACTGAGCAATGAAACTAGAGTCACTGTTAGTGAAGATGTAAATGAAGATACAGTCAATGACAAGGGTGGTGGTTATATACAGCTCCAAGGCAGGGATTTAATATTAGCCAATGGGTCAGGAGTTTTCGCGGGCAACCGATGGAGTCAAAACGGTAGAGGAATCTCTATTCAGACTGAACAGTTAACTCTTCGAGATGGATCGCAAATAAGTGCTTCAACTTCTAGTTCAGGAGATGGGGGAAGTTTAACGGTAATGGCAACTGACTCTGTGCAAGTGATTGGAACTTTTGGAGAGGATCAGCCCAACGGTTTGTTTACTACCACTTCCGGTGAAGGCGCAGCAGGCAACTTGACCATTGAAACAGGAAAGTTAATTGTTGAGAATGGAGGAAATATAGCAGTTAGTACTGATAAGGATAGCCAAGGTCGTGGGGGTATTTTGAAAGTGACTGCCTCGGATTCTGTAAAACTTAGCGGAACTTCAGTAACTACAGGAAAACCTAGCGGTTTATTTGCTCAGACTTTAGGCAATGGAGATGCTGGATCTGTTACAATTGACACAAAACAATTGATTGCACAAGATGGAGCGCAAGTAGTAAGTGGTAATGGTGATAATAGCCAGGGTAACGGAGGGGGTCTAACTGTATTTGCCTCTGACTTTGTAGAACTAAGTGGAAAATCGTCTAATAGTGAAGATACCAGTGGCTTGTTTGCTCGAAGTCGAGGTTCTGGAGATGCAGGTTCTATATCAATTAGTACAAGGCAATTGATTATACGAGATCAGGCACAAGTAACAGTAAGCGGTATAGCCGCAGGAACAGGAACCGCAGGTTCATTAATAGTTGATGCTAATTCTATTTATCTCAACAACGCTGCGAAAATCACTGCTGACACTACAGGAGGTGGAGGTGATATCTTTCTGCGATCGCCCTTGTTGTTACTACGTAATCAAAGTTCTATCACCACTAATGCTAGAGGTAGCGGTATCCCTGGAGGCAACATCAAAATCGATGCCACAGATGGTTTTATCATTGCTGTTCCTCAAGAAAATAGTGATATCAGTGCCAATTCTGTTGACTTTCGTGGCGGAAAAGTCGAAATCAGCGCTCAAGGAATTTTTGGGATTCAGCGTCGAAATACACCGACTCCAGAAAGCGACATTACTGCTACAGGAGTAAGTCCTGAGTCCAGTGGTTCTGTAGAAATCAATACACCTGACGTTGATCCCAACAGTGGCTTAGTTGCACTACCCACGGTAGCCGTAGACACTCAGATAGCGCAGGGCTGTTACAGCCCAGGTTATGCTCAAAACAGCTTTATCATTACTGGACGCGGTGGCTTACCTCCTAACCCCAGAGAAGCTTTTAGTAGCAATATAGTTCGACCAGAGTGGGCAACTCTGGGCCCAAGCAATGATATTAACTCTCAGCAAACTATTAAAGAAAAGCCCCCTATCCCTACACCATCAGCACCGATTGTTGAGGCTACTGGGTGGGGAACTAATACTAAAGGTGAAATAGTACTTACAGCCAATGCATCTGCGGGCACTCCCCACAAAAGCTGGCAGCAGTCACCAGTTACTTGTAGTTCTGCAAAATCTGCTGACAATTAATTTGGTAAATAAATATGTTGTCAAGTAGATTTTGGCGAAAAGCCCAGCGCAGAGTTAAACAGTTGCAGACAATAGTGCAACGCAATGTAAGCGTAATTATACTTATAGCACTGTTTTTAGTAACAACAGTTTTACCTAGCGCCGCTCAAAAGGTCGTAATTAACATACCCTCTCCAGGTTCACTTAATGCAGAAAATCTGGTACAACAAGGCAGAGCTTTGTATGAAGCTCAACAGTTTGGTGATGCTGTTAAAACTCTAGAATTAGCTGCGGCTAACTATGGTCGTAATGGAGATCAGCTAAGGCTTGCGATGACTTTAAGGAACTTGTCCTTGGCTTATCAAGAACTTGGTTTATGGGCAGAAGCGCAAGAGGCAATCACCAAAGGTTTCAAGTTATTAGAAAATTTAAATAACTCGCTAGAAAGTTCGCAAATCCTTGCCCAAACATTAGATGTGCAAGGGCATTTGCAGTTAGCACGAGGACAAGCCGAAACTGCACTACAAACCTGGGAGCAAGCTGCTAAAATTTATACGCAAACAGGCGACTGGGCTAAATTCACTCGTAATCGCATTGTTTCTGCACAAGCTTTGCAAATGTTAGGACTTTATACTCAAGCTGAAAAGATTCTCACCCAAGTACAGGAAAGCCTTGAAAAGCAAGAAGACTCAGTTTTGAAATCTATAGGGCTGCGTAGTCTTGGTGATGTACTACGAATTGTAGGAGATTTAAATGAATCCCAACAGGTATTAAAGCAGAGTCTGAAAGTGGCTTTATCCTTGCAAGCAAATCCAGAAATTGCTGAAGCTCTAATTAGCCTAGCTAATGCAGCACAAGATCAGGGAGACACTCAAGCTAGTTTAGATTTTTATCGCCAAGCTGCTGCTATATCTATTCCCCCAAGTATACGTATCCAATTGCTGTTGAATCAATTTAGTTTTCTTTTGAAAACAAAGCAATGGAGTAGTGCCCTTGCATTAATGCCCCAAGTTCAGCCAGAGATTAACAAGTTACCCCCAAGCCGGATCGCAGCTTACGCTCAAATTAATTTTGCCCAAAATTTAGCACGATTGAAACAGGAAGCAAGCGGGATCACTTTCTCATGGATAGATATTGCCCATCTGTTAGCAAAAGCGGTTGAGCAGACACAAAGTCTAGGAGATAAACGGGCAGAGTCTTATGCTCTAGGTACTCTCGGCTGGTTGTACGAACAAACAAAACAATTCACTGATGCTCAATCGCTTACGCAGAAAGCTCTATTCATTGCACAAAGTATTGATGCGTCTGATATTGGTTATCAATGGGAATGGCAAATGGGGCGTTTACTTAAAAACAAAGGAGATAATAAGGAAGCAATTTCATACTATTCTAAAGCAATCGAAACCCTTCAAACTTTACGCAGCGATTTAGCTACTACAAATCAGGGAATTCAGTTTACCTTTCGTGAAAGTGTGGAACCAGTGTATCGTGAATTAGTGGAATTGCTGGTACAAACAAAAGGGAACTTAGAGCCACCGCCAGATAACCTAAGACAAGCTCGGTTTCTAATTGAAACTTTACAATTGGCAGAACTAGATAACTTCTTTCGACAAGCTTGTTTAACTGCAAAGGTAGAAATTGACCAAGTGGTTGAGCAAGACCAGAGTGCAGCAATTGTTTATCCAATAATTCTACCAGACCGCTTAGAAGTTATTTTGAAGTTGCCAGGGCAAAAGGATTTAAAACATTACGCTACCAATATAGTTAAGCAAGATGTGGACAAGACTCTTGAGCAATTGCAAGAAAATATCCCTGAGCCTCACACATTACGGCTGGTTCAGTCTCTATCTGCACAGGTATACGATTGGTTAATTCGGCCTGCTGAAGCTGAACTAGGCAAGAATGAAATAAAAACACTGGTATTCGTTTTAGATGGTGGATTACGGAATATACCAATGGCATCGCTCTATGATGGCAAACAATATTTAATAGAAAAGTATGCCCTAGCAATTACCCCAGGTTTACAATTATTTGATCCCCAGGCTATACCAAAGAGACAATTACAGGCACTAACAGCAGGGTTAAGTGAAGCACGTTTAGGATTTTCAGCTTTACCAAACGTAGAACGTGAATTACAAGCAATTAAGTTACAAGTAGAAACAAAAGTGCTACTGAATCAGCAGTTTACTTCAGAGGCGCTCCAGAAGCAGATGAAATCACTGCCTTTTAAAGTTATTCATTTGGCAACTCATGGACAGTTTAGCTCCGACGTTAATAAAACGTTTGTTCTCTCTTGGGATAAGCAGATTAAAGTTAATGAATTAAGTGATTTTTTGAGAACTAGAGAGGAGAACAAACCAGAACCAGTTGAATTGCTAGTACTGAGTGCTTGTGAGACAGCCAGTGGTGATAATCGAGCTGCTTTAGGATTAGCTGGGGTAGCTGTTCGTGCTGGCGCACGCAGTACCCTTGCCTCCCTATGGAACATAGATGATCAATCTACTTCGATACTGATGAGCTACTTCTACCAAGAATTAGCTAAAACACCCAACATAACTAAAGCCGAAGCATTGCGTCGTGCCCAACTAGCTTTGTTACAAAATCCTAGTTACCAACGTCCAAGGTTCTGGGCACCCTACGTTCTTGTCGGAAATTGGCTGTAGCGATATTTGCCTGTGTTGTTGCTGTTTGTGCTTCAGGCTTACAGCAATCAAGTATCGGTTCTGTAACCAAGTTTTGCAAGTCTACAGACTCTAATAAACTAGCCCAATCGCTTACTAAGTTAGTATCCTGTCTAAAAGTGCGACGCAAATTAGCCAAAGTAGTCAAGGCATCGTACCAAATACCATTGGCAGCATAAAGAGCGACTTGTTGCTTTGGTGTTGCTTTACTTATTTGGTCTTGCACATTTGGTTTGAGCGCTAACAGTTGCACGTTTCCTTCTACAGAAGTCAGAAATTTATTATTTTGCTTGCAATAGATGTTGAAGTACCAACGATATTGCTTACCAATTTCAAGAGGTGAAGAGGTAGTGGGAAGAGTTACACCGATTATCCCTGGACTTTGTGCTAAAGACGTTTTATAAAAAGTTTGATCTTTTTCATCCTCTATTACTAACTTGGCATAAGAAGAGTCAGATGTATAAGGAACATAAAACCAGAATGTAGGGCGCTGCTGAGTCGTTAACCCCGAAACCACTCGTAAACTCGAATATTCAGGTACTAAAGCTATGAGCAACTTACTCTCAAGTGGTACGTTTTGCGTGGTTTCATTTAAACAGCCACGGCTTCCACCTCCTCTGCGTTGCCCAGGGGCACCTGTATTTGGTGGTGGTGGTGGCGGTGTTTGAAAAATTAATCTATTTTTTGGTTGTTGGCTAGCGTTTCCCGTTGAGGGTTGTACCGAATCAGTCGGTTTAGCAAGCTGTGCTTGGGCTGGTATCGCATTAATCAACGCTAAAATAATAGTTAAGGATAGTTTAATAGAGTTATTCATAATTAAAATTTTATAGAGTCATTACTGTTAATTTGTTGAAGACGGAACACTACTACGCTTCCTCCAGTCATCCCTAAAGCCAAAACCGAAGGAACAAGTGGTATCCAATATCCTTGTATTAATAGGTAATAACAAAACCCATATAAACCCATAAGTGCTGCTCCTGTTGTTAATCCCCAAGGCACGATTGTTTGGAAATACCGAGCAATTGTCCCTCCAACAAAAGACCAACTCAAAACCCATACTACTTCATTCCAAAAAGGCAAAACTTGGAGCAAAGGTCGTCCATCCAAAACTGCACTAAGGATCTGGCTGACCATTTGAGCATGAATAATTACACCTGGCATTTCGCTCAAGGGAGTTAAAAAATGATCACGTGCACTAGAAGCGCCAACACCAATCAAAATAATTCGATTTTTGATCAAGTTAGAGTTAACCTTGCCCGTAAGCACATCTTTTAAACTGACTTGTTCAGCAACTTGCGTTAGAGAAGGAGAAGAACGGTAATTAAGTAAAACTTGATAACCTCTATCATCAATTTGTTGATACCCGCCCATGTGCGAACGCAACTGCTTGAAGACAATTTTACCTACTTGTAACTCCCCTTGCTGAGTGTAGTTAACATTAATACCTTGAGACTGCAAGTAATGAAAAGCTAACCGCGCACTAAGGGCATAAGGTGTCACACAAGGAGATGTGGAACTTGGTTCCATCGCTATTAAATGGCGACGGATAAAATAATCTGAGTCAACTACAAAATCACTAAATCCTTGGCGTTGTAAGGGAATTTCTGGAGGTGGCGCAATACCTGGCTTTTGCTCCCCTTCACTAACTTCGCAAATCCCATAGAAGCGATCGCTGTTTCGTAAACGAGTAGCTAAATTCCTATACTTTGCATCTACTGGAAAATCTCGGTATATATCTAAACCAATTGCTCGTGGGTGATAAGAATCAAGTTTTTCTAACAGTTGCATCAGTGCCAAATCCGATAACGAGCCTTTTCTTTGTTGTTGCTCTTTTAATTGGAAATCCCCTTCGTTGATAGTAATTACTAAAATCCGCTTATCTTGTCTCTCAGGGGGTCGTAGCTGCATTAAATGATCTAAAGTCTGTAACTCCCATTTTTGTAGTATTTTTGACCAGCGTACACCCATTACTAAGCCAGTGATCGCCAAACTTAACAATATTACTTTTTGAAAACTAAGCGGTTTAGAGTACGGATGAGTTTTATATTTATTTAGTTGAGGTTGTCCAGTTCTGGGTTCTGGCTTTTTAAGCAGGTCTTTCCAAGTTGGTGGTATTGCTGCTGGATTTTGACAAATTATCGGTAAGCAAACGGCACAAGGATATTTATCTTCAATACCATGTAACTTTTCTCTTGATTCTCGTACTGCTAAGTACAGAGACTCGCCACTGGAAAATTTTTCGAGGAAATTTTTTAAAAATTCTTGCGCCACCAAGTCTTGCACTGGCTCCCGCATCACAATGATTTGTGGAATATGCAAATCTTCTAGTTGAGATGCTAGTCCTAAACCATCGCAGGAATTAAAAATAGCTAACTGCAATCCTTGGCTTACAGCTTTTTTAAGACCATATTTGAGTTGCTCAATTGTTAAGCAATCCGTTTCATTAATATAGATATTACCGCTCTTGCCATCCTCCCGGCTTTCACTATGACCTGCAAAAAATAAGATATCCCAGTCTCGCTCCCAAAGCTGTTTATTTAACTGACTGCGCTGTGGTTCTACCAGAAAAGTTGTTTCTGCATCAGGTAACATCTCCAATATCTCTCGATCTTTGTCAATCAAGATTCCTTCACTATTACCTAGAATTGCTAAGATTTTTACTTTCTCTTCAATAGTACTTGTCTTTGGTTTTAGCAGATATTCGTACTCTGGGGCGCTTAAAGCAACTTCTGCTTTTTGGTAATCCTCAAAAAAATCCCATAAATGCCACGGAAGACGACGTAGCCAGGTGTCACTGGTTTTGATTAGTACGCGGACTGTATCATCTGACGTTAGCTGTTTAAGTAATTTCTCTTTCACTGGGCGAAAGGAATTACAGTTGAGCCAACTATTCATTTGCTCATTTAACTTCTTGTTTAACTTGTGGCAGTTGTTAAGATGCTCATTAAGAGAAGTTCCGACATGAATGTTCAGCGGTGTAATGCGAAAACTTGATAAACTGCGATAGGTTGTTCGCCAAAGCTGATAATCTGCAATTATGTCTGGCTTTGAGGGCAGATAGCCTTGAACTTCTATACTGGCGCGATCGCCTTCCGCCCCAATCTCCAGTGTGACTTTTACTCCCTGGCTCAAATCACCATCTAGCTTCAAGACAACCAACTTCTGCATGGCTAGCAATAGAAAACCCTATGTGCTTAAATAACAAACTTCTCAGTGATATTAACATCTCCCAATTCCAAGTTAACGCTAAAACGCTCTCCTATTTGAACATTAAACTCTAATGTTACATGAGTACTACCACGAATAGTACGCGTTTCCATAACAGTAATCCCTTTCTCGTCTAGCACTTTGACAATGAGATTATTGGGTAAGTAGGCTTGCTCACCGGATGGATACATTTGCAATTTCAGTTGGATTTCTATCGAATTTTTGGGAGTAAGTGTAACAACTAGTGCCAGCGATTGTCCGGGGAGTTCTATCCCCATGTCAATCAGCTTACCCCGCGTCACTCCGTTTCGATAACGAAAAGCTAATTGTGGTGTTTTTGGCGCTAGAATTTCTGATATCGGCTGCCAACCTGCATCAATTATATTTTGCAACCAATAGCTCAAATTGACTTCCGTCGGGTTACTTTCAAGTGAATCAAGATATGCAAGTAAGTCCTCAATAGTCTGTAACTCGTTGAACAAAAGTTCACCAGCTTTTACCGTTTTAGTAAACCCGATTAGAGTTGCTTGTTGATGCTCTATGTCTAGCTCAACTACAACTACGCCGATTCTGTCATCCGGGACTTCTGGTGGAATATAGCAGAGATTACCAGAACTTACGGGGCGACATTCTAAGTGACCTAATCCACTCAACTTCAGGTCTGCCACATCTGCATAATAGTGCATGGCACAATTCCAACTATCGCTAGTCCTTGGATCTGTGGGAATGTTCATCATTTGCATGTAATCATTTACCGCACATACAGCCAATGTATTAAGATATACCTGCTTTTTCTTTTCTGATGTCACCTGTTCATCAGCAAAAAAGCGTGCTATTTTCAGCGCTGCTTGGGTAATAGCAACGGGAATGGATTTTTCTTCTAAGTTTTTAATGCTATGAATCATAAGTTTCCTTCCGCTTTCTAGATAACCTTCTATAATAGATATCTCTGCCTTAATGCCCAATTTCGTGATACCCTTGCCTGAGAGCAAAATTTCGCAAGCGTGGTAAGCACTCACGTTTATAGAAATTGGGTGCAGTTGATGGGGGTAAGTTGAATTCCTTAGCGATGTTTTTCCAGGGAGTTTCTGGAGGCAGGCGTCGCAGAATCAATATTTGGCAAGTTACATCAGGTCGTCCTTTAACGTGAGTACTGGCTAAATCATTGTCTGGATCTGTAAAAGCCCATTGGTAAGTTTCTTCTAAAATTGGTGGAATATCGGTTGCTGCTGGCAAGCTTTCTACCGTGTTAGTTGTATTTTCAATTTCTAAGCTAGATAGAGGAACAGTCTTAGCTTGAATTTCGGCTTCTCTAGAGCGAAAATCTTGCAGTCGCCACTTGAGACAATTGTCGAGCCAGGTGAGCACACTACAACTATCTGGGTTATACTGCTCCGGATTTCGGCAAAAATATAACCAAGTTTGTTGCAGAGCATCATTATAGTAAGGTGTGTTTTCTTTCCATAGTTTGCCCGATTTCATCACAACTCTAACTATCTCACTAAGTTTTTGCCGCCGCATCAAACTCTTTGTTGGATAAGAACAGGCTTCGGCAACCAGATGCTGGAGTTGTTGGTTTAGATTACTTACCGTGTGGACGTTTGTCATAGAAAATCTCCTGGTGAAATACTTGCAGAAGTAGTCACAAGATGCATCTGAGTGTTTAAATTTCTAATCAACGAATCCATAACTTGATGTTTAACCCTCTTGTGTCACTTGCGGAAAAGAATAATCGGAGCGAAACTCTGAAACTGTGATTTAATAAAGTTTTGAGCTTTTATTTTCTAAAAGAAACTAAAATTTATAGCCAAAAACTAAAAAATAAAGCTCTCAAAGGCTTTCAGGCATTGGCTTCTCCCAAAGTGACAGAACAGGGTTAATATCTGGATCAGTAGAGCTTATTATCTAGTTATCAGACTCAACTTCAAGTTTTTCGCAGAAATCTAAAAAAAATTTCTAACCATTTAACTGTTCATACCAAATGTAGACAAGTGCTGGGCAATACTCTGATCCTGATATGAACTACTATAAGCAAAAGTACCAAAAACTGATTCTCAAAA
>NZ_JACJQM010000129.1:0-12728 GCF_014696655.1 Nostoc sp. FACHB-888
ACATTAGGGAAATAATTTATGGTAAAAAAAGAGCCATAACTTACTGGGAAATAACTACTGACCCAGAAACTATGCCAGAAAATTCTACCTCCTTCGTGATGACGAATCTTCAAGGGAATTTAAAGAAGACTTTAGGCGATTTATATGGATTAAGAACCTGGGTAGAATATGGGTTTCGACAGTGTAAACAAGAACTAGGCTGGACAGATTACCGTTTCACTAATTTCCAACATATTGAGAGATGGTGGGAGATTATTTTTTGTGTTTACACGATGATTAGTTTAAATTCTCCAGTCTTCTTAGGCTTAAATCAATCTCGTCAACTTGAGACTGAAGCACAAGAAAATAGTGATGTTGATTTTTCTAATCATCCGCAATGGAATCACGAATCCGGATGGAAGAATACTTTAAATAATCTGCGTCTCATTATCCAACCACTTTTACTATTTTGGTTAATTTATCCCTGGTTAAGCATTTTCCCTAATTCACAGTTGTTACTGGGATTCAATCATTTAATTGCCGCAATGAATCAATTTAAACCCTGTTATGTTTCTGGATAATTTAGGTTCTTTACTACTTGCTTATCTCGGAAAGTGACAGAAGAGGGATAAGACAAATTAACTCAATTTGCTCATTTTATGAAAGTAAGGTATGTGAGAACTTGATGTCAGGGTAAAAATGTGAAAACTACATCTAGTCCTACTTACAACACATTCTTTGAAAATTCATCATTCTCAATTCGGATCAAATGAGCAGAGATTTAAGCGTCTCTTATTTGCCCATTAAAAGTCAAAATTTAAGTTTAAGAACTGTATTTAGAGTTATCTATAATAAAACTATATTTGAGTAGTGTTAAGAAAAACTTTTCTAACTGTTAAGGGTTCATACATCTTGGTTAAGCTTTAGGAGTTACTACGTGTTTCCACACGCTGATATGCTTCTTTCATCAGGTCGCACTTTTGCGGTTTGGTTCTCGAATGTTCGGTTCTAGGGGGAGGTCTATAGGGAAGCTGTCTACATGGACTGTGGCGATAATGCAATTGGGATTGGCTTGAAAATAGTTCTCTATTTAGGAAATGTAGGAAAATTAGGATATTTTGTATGGACAGTTGACTAACTTGCTATTAAGCGGTAAGTTGATATGTAATGCCGAGTAAATCTACTAAATTTTTCTACTAAGTTTCTCTCATGTAAACCTTTTTAAAGATTTGAAAAGCTTGCCACTAATGGTTCAGATTCAGTAACAATGTTGGATTTGAAAAAGATTGGTATTTTGGTATTTTTTGCTTAGAAATCTGAGTTTAGTTGATTCGCATTAAAGCTCTCAAAAACTTCCAGAGATTAAGTTATCCCAAAGTTATAAAAGAGGAATGAGTAGCAATCAAATTCTCGGTGTGTAGTTGAAGAAGGCAGTTCTTGCTGAGGGCAGAAGGCAGAAGGTTCAATTTAGAAGGGGATTCAACACCGTACTTAATTGGAGCCACCAAATTTTAAATTTGGTGGGGGTCTTAAACCGCAAGTTCGCTTTGGTCACAGGCAGAGAGCAGAAAACAGTATTCCAACTGAGCCTCCTGCCTTCTGCCCTCTGCCCTCTGCCTTTCTAGATAAAAGCATTTAAAGTACGAACAATGTGGTTAAGTACGAGAGTAATTAAGTTTGTCAACGATGACGAATATAGAGAATATACAAAGTACCTGGGTTTCCCTGCTCTTCATCAAATCCGGAGTATTGATCCCTGGTGCAATCCACACGTTAATTATTCACGTAACTTCCATTTAGATTCGCTAGAGGAAGTTTGGGACTTGCTCGATTGGCTACCAAGCCCGCTATCAAGCCAGCAATACCATTTATTATTTGCAGATGCCAGTAAACATAATATTCCAGAAAATCATCCGAGATTAAAGCTACTCGGATATGATTTATTAGATATTGAGAGGAAATCACCTTTGTGGAACCACCGACCTTGGACAAAAGCTTTAAAGCCGCTAGCTCAAAAGGTCAATCAGTATGGATTGTTTAAATGGTCAGATGCTGTAACTGCTCAAGCTATTCTTCCCCAGGCTTGGCATAACCACCCTCGTTCTGTCGTGAAAATTTGCACTTTGTTTGAAGTCTTATCTTTATAACGAAAGGTAATTGCGATCACTTATCTCAAAAAGCTTGAGCAATTTCAAAGCAAGCCCAAATATTACTGTTTTGCCCCAGGCATGGACTACTATGAGAGAAAATACAACGAGCAAGTCTTAAATAATCTCAAGAAAAAAGCTCATGCTTTTGGTCTTGAACTTGTGCTAATTTCTCAAGATCCGCAAAATACTTCATCCTCTCCAACTCTTGCTATATAAGCCTTACGCCAAGTGTTTCTTGAAAGCACCGCACTGGCGGCGTTTTCCGCCCGTTATGGATGAAAGAAACAATAAGCATGGGCGCATGGGCTCAATACCAGATACATTTATAAGTATCCTGACAGTTAAAACCGTACCCACAATAGTGTATTAAAAAAAGCCTGATTGAAAGCATGGTTCTGGGTTGAATGGTTATGGCATTGGTGAAGGAAAATTTTCCTATCCCGTTTCAGAGATTATCTACATATAACCAACCCAGGTCAGGACATATTGGAATGATCAAACTGGGGTGCCAAGATGAAATTGCCAATAAACCAAGATCAAAATCCATTTAGTGGTCAAGAACAAAGGCTAGAGTCATCTAATGCTTCACATTTAGCGCAAATAAATGAGAATGCGGCAGGAATTGACTTGGGTAGTGCAGAACATTGGGTGTGTGTTCCGCCTCTGAGAGACGAGAAAAATGTGCGGCGATTTGGATGTTTTACCCCAGATTTGATGGCAATGGCTGATTGGTTGAGTCAATGTGGCGTAACATCTGTAGCAATGGAGGCAACAGGAGTATATTGGATTCCGGTGTTCCAAATTTTGGAAACCAGAGGGTTTGAGGTCAAACTGGTAAATGCTCACCATTTGAAAACAGTGCCAGGACGTAAAACAGATGTCAAAGACTGTCAATGGTTACAACAGTTACACACCTATGGGCTATTGTCTGGCTCTTTCCGCCCAGAAGATCAAGTTTGTATCTTACGTAGTTATATTCGCCAAAGAGAATGCTTGATTAAAAGTGCTGGAACTCATTTGCAAAGAATGCAAAAAGCACTGATTCAAATGAATCTACATTTACATCAAGTGATTAGCGATATTAGTGGTTTAACTGGAATGACAATTATTAAGGCAATTGTCGCTGGTGAACGAGACCCACAAAAGTTAGCTGCCCTCAAAGACCCTAGAATTAAAAGTAGTAAAACAGACATTGCTAAAGCCCTAACTGGAGACTATCGTCCAGAACATTTGTTTGTCCTCAATCAAGAGTTAACCCTTTATGAGGTTTATCAACAACAGATAGCTGCCATAGATAAAGAAATTGAAAAATGTTTAAATACGTTTGAAATTAAAGTACAGGATGAACCACCTCCCAGCAAGCGAAAACGCAGAAAAAAGCCCGTAGGCAATAATCCCAATTTTGATTTACGTAAATATCTTTATCACATTTCTGGCGTAGATTTTACCCTGATTGATGGCCTTGATGTTTTGACTGTGCAAACCATTTTCTCAGAAGTTGGATTAGACCCCAAACGATTTCCCACTGTTAAGCACTTTACCTCATGGTTGGGTTTATGCCCTGGTCAAAAAATTACTGGTGGTAAAGTCAAAAGTTCTCAGACTCGTCGAGTTGTTAATCGTGCAGCTTCGGCTTTTCGGATGGCTGCTTTTTCTCTAACTCAAAGCCGTTCTGCTTTGGGTGCTTTTTACAGGCGTTTACGATCGCGCTTGGGTGCTCCAAAAGCCATCACCGCTACTGCCCATAAATTGGCACGCTTGTTTTACCAAATGTGGGCGACTGCTGGGCAATATACCGACCCTGGTATGGACTACTATGAGCAAAAATATCAGGAACTGATTCTCAAAAATCTCAGGAACAAAGCTCATGCTCTTGGTCTTGAAATTGTCCCAATTTCTCCAGAGCAGCAAAATACTCTATCCTCTCCTACCCTTGCTACATAAGCTTTACGCAAAGTGTTTCTTCAGAGAGGGTTATGTACTAAACAAGTCTATTGGTAACTCTACCTTATGGGTAACTGACACAGAATCCCAATTGTGGGACATTGATAGTGATATATCAGGAAATTATGTTTGTAACTAACTCCATATCATAAGTGCTTCAAACACGTAGGAGGTATGATGGCACGCACACCACAGTTTCGGCAACTAATCCATATTTTTCAGAAAGCGCAACAACAAAACCTGAAATCAGAAGGAAAGCCGTTAATAGTTACGAAATTACAAGCTCAATGGACAAGAAGGAGCTTGCTTAAATTTGCATCCTTAGCAACAGGAACGGCAATAATCAGTAGTGGATTATCTCATGCCCAAAAAGCTTGGGGTGGATTTACTAGCTATACCCAAAACCCTAAAATTGCAGTTATTGGTGGTGGGATTGCGGGATTAAATACAGCTTACCAACTAAAGAAGATGGGTTTAACGGCTACTGTTTATGAAGCTAGAAATCGCTTAGGAGGACGCATATTTTCAGTCAAGAATGCTGTAGGTGAAGGTTTAATCAGCGATTTAGGTGGTCATTTTATTAATACAGATCATGCAGATCTGCTAGAACTTGCAAAAGAATTCGATTTGACACTCTTCAACCGCGATCTAGATGCAAACAGATTTCCCTGGCCAAAAACAGCGTATTACTTTGATGGTAAAAACCGTTCTGTGGAGGAGATTGCCGAAAAACTGCGTCCGCTGGCTGCACAAATTTCTATTGATGCAAATTTGCTAGATGAAAACTTCGAGCAATTCGCACCAACATTTGATTCCATCTCTGTCAGCAATTATCTAGATCGACACGCAGATAAAATTCCAGAGCCTTTTATTCGCGTACTGATTGAAAATACAATTCGTACTGAGTATGGTGTTGAACCACAAGAATCATCAGCACTGCAACTATTGTTCAACTTGCCCACAGTTAAAGGTAATACAGTAGAAATCTTGGGTAGTTCTGATGAAACCTTTGCTGTTGAAGGTGGTAGCAGTAGGATAACCGACAGTCTGGCAAAGGCACTGACAGGTCAAATTTATACTCGTATGCGATTGACAAGTATTATGTCATGGCGTAATGGTTTTTACTTGAATTTTTCTAACTATTACAGTGTTTATACAGACTACGTGATTATTGCAATTCCTTTGACGATCTTACGAACAATTAATATCCAAGTTAATTTGCCCCAAAATCTGAGGCAGTTTATTAATGAAGTCGATCTTGGCTCGAACGAAAAGTTGTACGCTGGATTTTCGCCCAAAGTCTGGCAAAGAGAAAATGGTTTTGTTCAAGAAGCCTGGACTGATTTAGGGTTTTCTTCAGCTTGGGATGAAACTCAGCAACAAACCCAAAGACGAGATGGAGCATTGACTTTTTTCTTAGGTGGCAATCAGGCTAGAACGACTTCATTTGTTAGTACTAAGTTACAAGGAAGAAAATTTGTACATCGATTGGAGAAGTTCATCCCAGGAACCAAAGATGCGTCCACTGGAAGATTTTTCAAAACACAATGGACTCTAGATCCGTTAACTAGGGGAGCTTACACCCACTTTAAACCCGGACAACTCACGAAATTTGCCCAACTTTTTTATATTGAATCAGACAATCCCCAAGAGCGTCAAAATGTTCATGTTGGAAATTTAGTTTTTGCTGGGGAGCATTTTAGCGGCGATTTTTATGGATATATGAATGGTGCTGCTCAGACAGGCAGGCTTGCTGCTCAAGTGGTAGCAAGTCGAGTTCGATCACAAAGCTGAGTATTATCATCGCAAATCCAAACAGAGAATACGTTTACCAAAATTACCCCTGTATCTAACCCTAACCATCCACTGCACCCAATCTCAGTAGAGACTTGGATAGCAAAACCTCATCAAAACCAAATAAATAATTTAGCGATAGCTGGTTTAAAGTCCAACATCACAAAATCGCGTTGCTTCTAATTAGCTCTTACTTCAGAGATACGCATCTAAGTTAAAGTTTTCATACCCTAAAGGGGTAAAATTTTGACTCGGACAATGGCAAAGTTTACTGTTAGCGACTATTTATTGCTTCGTCTGGAGCAAATCGGCATCAAGCATATCTTTGGCGTTGCTGGAGACTACAATATGGAATTCCTCGATTATGTTGTTAACCACAATAGCATCGAGTTAATTCCTACTTGCAACGAACTTAACGCATCCTATGCTGCCGATGGTTATGGTCGGATTAATGGTGTTGCGGCATTAGTAACTACCTTTGGTGTTGGTGAACTCAGTGCTATTAATGGTGTCGCTGGCGCTTATGCTGAAAACGTTCCGGTTGTAGCGATTACTGGTGCTCCTGCAACTAAAATTCAAGCTCTTGGTTCACTTGTCCATCATACGCTTGGTACTGGTGATTTTTCAATATTTGCCCGAATGTATCAACAGGTAACGGTGGCTCAAGCATATTTAACAAACGAAAATGCAACAACCGAAATTGACAGAGTTTTAGGTATCTGTTTGCTGAAGAAATTACCTGTTTATATTTCCATACCTATGGATGTTGCTCTGGCTGAGGTGTCTGCACCGTCTGATTTCTTTATACCCCCTGTATTTCAGAGTGATGGCGCTACAATAGCAGAAATAATTGATGTCTGTGTAAACATACTGGAAAAAGCTTCCCAACCTGTGATTCTTGCTGATATTGGTGTAGCTCGCTATCATTTGCATGAACAATTGCGAGAATTGCTAACAGCTACTGGATACCCTTATGCCACGATGAACATGGGAAAAGGATTGCTAGAAGAAACCCACCCCCAATTCATTGGTATATATAATGGTGCTGCCAGTCAGGAATCTGTCAGAAAACGTATTGAGCAGGCAGATTGTGTTTTAACTATCGGTGCTTTGATGACTGATTTCAACACAGGCAAGTTTTCTGCCAAACTTGATCCTGGCCAAACTATTGAAGTGCATGGGCAGTATGTAAAAGTTAAACATGCTTTATACAACAATGTCGCTATGGCAGATGTGCTTTCTGTTTTAACCCAACGATTGCAGCGCCGCGATCCTCAAACGCTTTACTTCAAATCAGCAACAGAGAATTTAGATCCTGGTTTTATAGAGCCTATCGTTGGCGGTTCTTCGGCACCGATTACGCAGCAGTATTTTTGGCATAGATTTGCTCATTTTCTCCAAGAAGATGACATTATCGTTGCTGAGACTGGAACTTGTTTGTTTGGTGCCTCTATTGTTCCTTTACCAAAAGGAGCTACTTTCGTTGGGCAAGTACTTTGGGGATCGATTGGTTACTCTGTTGGTTCATTACTTGGTTGTGCCATCGCCGCATCACAACGTCGCTCTATCCTACTAGTTGGTGACGGGTCTTTCCAAATGACTGCACAAGAACTTTCAACCATCTTACGCCATAATCTCAAACCGATTATTTTTTTGATCAACAATGATGGATATACTATAGAGCGTGATATTCACGGTGAACGTATGCCGTATAACGACATTCAACCTTGGAATTATCATCAGCTCCCTAAAGTTTTCGCTGGCACTGCCTGGGCAATTAAAGTTAGTACCGAATCCCAGTTAGACAACGCATTACAAACAGCTCAACAAAACCGTGACCAACTTGTTTTTATTGAGGTTGTAATGGATAAAATGGACAGCCCAGAGGTTCTGTTGAAGATGTTGCAGCAATAAAGTCAGTTACATACGAAAGATTTGTATTATGGCAACAGCCCCAATAAGCTCTCTAATATTTTGTATCCCCATTTGAGTGTTAACAATCCGCACAAAATTGCTAGTGTCAGACTACCTATGATACCTGTAGTTATTGGTTCTGCATATCCAAACCAATCTGTATAACTCCAATACAATCCAGCGATCGCTACTCCGGTTATTGCACCAATACCAAAACGCTTAATTAAGCTACCAACCTTTTCGGGTTTTAATTCAGGTGTATTTACTTCAGGGGGTAATGGGTTCATAAAAAACCTTTACCTTTTTGGACAACAGAGGCGCTCTGCTTCCCATTTTAGTCTTACTTAGTTATTGACGTTGCCATGTGCCGCAGTTGGTGTCCTAATCCATCAATTCCTACGAAAAGCCCAAATATTACTGTTTTACCAATCAAACTAAGAACCTGACAGGGGCCGAAGTCTTTGCACAGTTTGCACCTCCTGAATGAGCTTTTTTGAATTCAAAATTCAAAATTCAAAATGCTTTCATGAAGAAGAAATAAAATTTTGGAATTGATTAATTCATTGATTAATTCTGAGTACAAGCCCCCGCCACAATGTTTGATTTGGCGGTCAACAAGAGAGTGGTGAGTTCAGAGCTAACATTAATTTTCTAAAATGTTTGAATTAATAATGCGTGAATTTTGAATTGTTTTCACTCCTAAACATTAGAGTTACTTTTTACCAGTTTGAGTTAGGTTGAGCGAATGAGCGCAATGCTTCACTCACTTTCGTGCGCTCACTCAAAACCTTGAGACAACAGATCATCCTGCTATGTCTTTACCACTCTTGTAAGTCATAGCTCTGGGTTTTCTCTTCTTTATAGGGACTACTGATTTCTTGGGTGCTTGTGGCGGACGGCATTTCTCGCAATATAGAGGTCGAACTCCGAAGGTTTCTCTTTGGGTGGGTTGTTCGCACTGCTTACATACGAAGTTAAAAATGCGAGTATGAATTTCCCGCTTGTGCGCTCTAACGGTGTACTCTCGGACTTCAATTGTTTTGCTGGGCATCGATTACTATGTAGCCTTACTTCTAAAATATAGTTTTTCAATATCAGTTCTGTAAGATCCGTGCATCATCTGGCTAAAACATCCCCTTAATCAAATAAATACTCTTGCATGTCGTTTTGTCGATGGCGGAGAATACTTATCGCCTTCACCTGGATTTGACGAATCCGCTCTCGGCTGAGGTTTAGCTGTTGGCCAATCTGAGCTAGATTGAAATGCTGATCATTCTCTAGCCCAAAGCTTAAAGTCAACACTTGACGTTGAATCGGTGCCAATGGCGCTAAGAATTTCGCCACGTCTTGCGATAAAAGTTCTTGGGTGAGCAGTTTTTCTGGGGAAACGCTAACGTCTGCTAAAATTTCGCCCAATTCTGTCTCTTTTTCATCTCCGACTTGTTTATTTAAAGAGATGGCTGTTCGAGATGTGGCGAGATATTCTCGAAGCTTATCTGTACTGAGGTTTAATGCTGATGCAATTTCTTCAGGAGTGGCATGACGACCGAGTTTTTGAAAGCTTTCTCGCTGTACTTTCTTAATTTTGGTAAGTATTTCAGTCAGGTGAACAGGTAATCTAATAGTGCGGGATTGTTCTGCTATAGCTCTGGTTATAGCTTGACTAATCCACCAGTAAGCGTAGGTTGATAGCCTATAACCTCGGTTAGGATCAAACTTTTCTATACCTTTGGTAGAGTCGATGGGAGCTATTATGCTCCGCACCTCTCTTTTAAATCTGGACGTGCGTATTTTTACGCATCCAGCTTCCGATATCCTTAAGGGTTAATTCTGTAAACCTTTTGCGTCTTTCCTGGTAGTTAACGGGTTTTCGCGCAAGACGTTTCTAGTCTCTTTCCTTTCCCTTTTGCCCGTGTGAATATAGTCGTGGCAACTCTCATGTAGTACTGTTAGATTATTTTCTTTCCAGTTCTCATGATTCCCATCAATGTGATGTAGGTGTACCCTTTCATCACTAGTCAGTTTTAAACCACAAGACCCACACGTATGGTTTTGCTTCTTTAATAGTTTTGAAGTTCTGCCGTCGTACAATTTACTGTTGCGTTCACTCCAGTAAATTAAATCTCCGTCATAAGGTGATTTATTTCCTTTAACTTTGATATGACTGTTTTCGGAGTAGGGAACCGATGGGAAGGCTTTATCTAGTAATGTTTTACTAGTGTACCTATCCTGTTTGGCTTCCCGATTGAATACCTTAAATGCTTTTAATCTGGAGGAGCTTAGTCTAAATCTAGACCCTTCCATCTTGCAGTACTTATGATATTGTCTCCATCCTCTAACTATTGGTGCTAGCTTTTCAGCTTTCACCTCAGCGCCATAATTCGAGCTATTGACAATGTATTTTACTTTCTTGCGAAAAGCTTTAAAGTTTTCCTCTGAGGGAGTACTTTTAAACTTTCCGTTTTGCTGTACGTAAAAGTGCCAGCCAAGGAAATCAAACCCATCTGTCGAAGCGGTTAGCTTTGTCTTTTTCTGACTTACCTTTAACCCTCTTTCTGCTAGGAATTGGTTTATTCTGTCAAGTATTGCTTTTTCATCGTCATCGGGACGAAGGAAAAACACCATATCGTCGGCATATCTTACGCAGGCGTTTGTTATGTCTTTGTCTGGTGTGTTTGGAGTTATCTTTCTTCCTTTTATGCCGTGATATTGATGTAGGTTTTCAATACCATTAAGAGCGATGTTAGCTAATAAAGGGCTTACTACTCCGCCTTGTGGTGTACCTTGCTCTGGAAATTCTGGGTTTATTCCTGCTTTTAATGCTCGGAATATCCCTGTTTTAAGCCTTTGTGGGGCGATAAGGTTATCCATTATGGCTGAGTGGTTAATCCTATCGAAGCATTTTTCTATGTCTAGTTCTAGGATTCTTTTTGTGATGCCGTTAACGTTTGATGTCAGATTGTTGAATACCTGTTTTTGGGCATCATGGGTACTTCTACCCGTTCTGAATCCATAGCTATGTTCATGAAAAGTTGCTTCGTATGCTGGCTCAATTGCATACTTAGCGAGACATTGCCAAGCTCTATCTGCAATTGTGGGGACTTTTAGGTATCTGGTGGAACCGTCCTTCTTTTTGATTGGTATCATTCTAAGTTTATTGTGATACCAGTCTGGTTGTCTTAACAACAATTCGAGGTTGAATCTTTCCTCGTGAGTTAAAGCGGTTTTGCCATCTACACCTGCGGTCTTTTTCCCAGCGTTTAGCTGTGTTACTTGGCGAATAGCCAAAAACCTAGCAGCAATGGAACTCAGAATAAGCTTTTGTAGTGACTTGGCTTTGCGCCTGTCTCCAACTTGAACAGCTTTAAACACTCTCTTTTGAAGGCGGAAAAGGTTCTTCTGAAATTTCTTCCAGGGTAATGATTTCCAAGATTCACTAGTTTTTACACTGTGCCTAATCATACGCTTCTCCAAATCGCATTTTCTGAATACCTTGCAGCAGTTACGCCGCATCCTACCCGATATAAAGGATTTCTGCTTCTCGTCTAGCCTACTGGTGTTTTCGACCTTTCCCCAGACCAATACATCGTTTTTACTCGTTCCGTTCTTTCGATTGTTTTGATGGGTTAGGACAGTCCAATTTGCCTATTCTCACCTCGGAGATTGCAACTATCTTACAAAAAATGTTGCGAGATTTTAGAGAATGGAGTCTACATTTTGAGTTCAGGTTGTAGCTCATCGGTTAGACACTTTTCTAGGACTTGTTTATCCGATACCATCTCCCCATTAGCGCCAGTGTGGTTTTCCTGCTTAACCTCTGATTGCGCCCTGTTCCCAGCTTCAGCCTCCATAATTCCGAGTATGGTCACTGTGGGCAGATAAGGATTCACTTATCTCTTAAAGGGTAGGGCTTGCCGTTCTAGGGTACTAGGCTCACCTACATCAAAAGAACAGTTATATAATCTGAAAGTGACTTTCAGATATACTCTAGTCATAGCCGAATGGCACTGAAATAAGCCAAGATATAGTTAAATTAAGCAGTCTGTAATTGACGGCGTAATTGATTTCTAGGTTGTTTCATTAATGGGTAAGCTTTGGGACGGCGTTTCCTAACTCTGGGTTCAGCTCGACCGGGACGGTCAGGAACTGGTTTGTAAACAATAATAAGGAGCAAAGTCCGATAAATGCGATCGCGTTTTTTGCCAGTATTAGCTAATAATTCAGGAATAAAGTGATCTAAGTGATGACGAGTTCCTTGTAAAGATAAGCGTAATGGAGGAACACCGAAAGTCATCCCAGCCTCCCACATTAATGTACGTAGCAGGTTATAAGCTAACAAAAAAGCGTAAATTTCCTTACGTACAATTTCAGGAGTTTTACCACGTAACACCTCCATACCTAAAGTAGTTTTCAAATGTTTTAAATTGACTTCAACATCCCATCTAGAGTCATAAAGCCCAACAATTTCGAGAGTGGTATAAGTTTGAGAATCTAATAAAGTTGTAATCAAACTGACGTTGGTAGTCCGAAATCCTGGAATCACAATATGGTAATAAATTTCTCGGACAATTAAGGTTTTAGGTAGAGCAGCGAATTCTGATTGACTTAAACTTTGTGGGCATTTTTTTGGTTTATGCCAAGTCACTAACTTGTCACATGCTCCAACAATTTTACCACGACGCATAGAGGTCTTTCGGGATTGATGTTTACGAAAAACGGCATCACATTCCATATTTTTTATGACAACTAAATCAGCATAAGCACAAAAAGCTCTATCTCCTAAAAGTACATCTCCCTTGTGAAGAAATTGAGCTAACTTCCTAGCAAGTTTGATATCATGAGTGTTCAAAACATCGACAGCTAAAGCAATAGCAGCGCCTGTAGTTAAACAAAATATTACACCGATTTTAGCGATGGGAAAGCCACAACCAGGTTGTTGACTACTAG
>NZ_JACJQM010000013.1:0-148742 GCF_014696655.1 Nostoc sp. FACHB-888
TTAAAAACTTAGATCACTTAGGAATAGTAGCTGGACTAATTGATGAAATAGGAATAGTTGAAACAATCAACTCCAAATTAGGCATAGACGGGAGAGAAAAAATTTCATCGGGAACAGTGGTCAAAGCAATTTTAATCAATGGATTAGGATTCGTCTCAAGACCTTTATACTTATTTAGTCAATTTTTTGAAGATAAAGGAATTGAAAACTTATTGGGTTTGGGAGTAAAAAGTGGTTATATAAATGACGATAAAATCGGAAGAGTCATGGATGAATTATATAAATATGGATTGAATAGTCTATTTATAGAAATTGTGTTATCAGTTATAAATAAATTTAATATAGAGACCAAATATTCTCATTTAGATGCCACATCATTTCATCTACATGGAGAATACACAAGCGAAAAGAAACAAGAGAAAGAAGCAGAAATAATCAAAGAAAAACCAATAATTATCACTAAAGGATATTCTCGTGATCATAGACCAGATTTAAAGCAATGCGTTTTAGATTTAATAACAAGTAGTGATGGAGACATTCCATTACTAATGAGAGTTGGAGATGGGAACGAAGCAGATAAAGCAGTTTTTGGAAAAATATTAGTATAATTTAAAAAGCAAATAAACTTTGAGAGTGTCATGGTCTGTGATAGTGCATTGTATAGTCAAGAAAATATCAAATTAATCGAACATCTAAAATGGATAACTAGAGTACCGATGACGATAAAAAGAGCAAAGGAATTAGTTCAGTCGGTAAAGATAGAAGAGATAGATTCAGAAGAAATAGAGAAGAGAAAATCCCTAAATTTAGAAGGATACAAGTGGAAAGAAGAAATAGTAAATTATGGTGGTGTCAAGCAAATCTGGCTAATAGTAGAAAGTCAAAAAAGACAAAAAAGTGATTTAGAGAAGCTAGAGAAAAATCTCAAATCAGAAAAAGATAAAGTGGAAAAACTGCTCAAACAATTAAAAAAAGAAGATTTTCAAAATCCCGAACAAGCTCGATATAAACTAAAAAGTATAAACAAAAAACTAAAGTTATTTGAAATTCAAGAAGCTAAACTTATTGACAGTACATCGAAAAATAAAACTATTTATAAAATAGAGGGAGTGTATCATCAAAAACTAGAAGAGGTAGCAATGATAAAAAAAGAAGCTGGAAGATTTATTTTAGCAACTAATTTAGTTGAAGATGAGAAATTAGAGCCATCAGAAATCATTACAAATTATAAAAATCAACAGTCTTGCGAAAGAGGATTTAGATTTCTGAAAGATCCTTTATTTTTCACTGATAGTTTCTTTGTAGAAAATCCTGAAAGAATCGAGACGATGTTATTTTTAATGTCTTTGTGTTTATTAGTTTATAATCTCGGTCAGAGGGAACTAAGGAATAGCTTAAAAAGAGCCAATATCGGAGTTAAAAATCAACTAGGTAAATTAACGAACTGTCCCACATTAAGATGGATATTTCAATGCTTTCAAGGGATTCACATTTTGACTTTGAATGGAGTTAATCAAATTGTTAATCTAACCCAAGAACGCAATTATATTTTGAATTTTCTCCCAGTGTCTTGTCAGAAATATTATCTAATCTCTTAATCTAAACAACATAATAGAATGACAATTTATTAATTTACAAAGGAAAATAATCGTTCCTCTAATTTTTATTGCTTAGATAAACTACTTGATGACAGAAAATATTTTATATTTGATTATTTTTCTTCAAAATTAAATTCGTTGAGTATTATTTTCTTAATTATCCTAATTTTTTGCGTTGTCATTAACTGAAATTAATTCATACTTCAAATTGAAGTGCGGAATGTGGGTTAGATTAACGCAAACCTAAAATTTCGGAAACCGCCGCTACAATATCCAGATAAAAGTTGCCTTTCACTGCTCGAAACAACTGGAAGTTAGAGTCAGGGGCACCAAAAAACGGTCTGAGAAACCATCCTAATTGCATACCAACAAAAGCATAAAGCAATAACCAGGATCTTAAAATAGTGGTGCGGGTTTTTTTACCAACTTCATCTTGTTGAGAAAGTAATTGCATTCCTTCATAAAGGAATTTAACACCAAAGATGCCTGTTATGCCAAAAATTAACACATTTAACAGTTTAAAAAATTGATAAGAATCGGGTGTAGTGATGAGGAAAAAGAGCGTAACTGGTGCCAAGCTGAATAAAAGCACACTAATTACTGATACAGATGTGAGCAACACAACGAAATGTTGTTGGATACTACTCCGAGAACCAAATAAAACATTAAAAAAGAACAAAGTTGGAAAACAAATAATTAATGTTAATAAATAAAAGGCTGGGAGTTTGATAGCACCCGATAACGCCTGTGCCCAACTATGAGAAGCACCGATAATTGCGCCATAGATGGCAAAGAAAATGGAACTAGATACGAATAGAGAACTGATTTTATTTTGTAATCTTACTCCGTGACGAATTTCTTCTAAAAACGCTTGGCGATCGCGGAGTAAATTAACCAAGACTCCAAATTGTTGAATTCCGCGATTTTTCTTGTCTATCATAAATTTATCTACTCCACATTTATGGAATTACGAATATTTAATTAATGGATTCCCAATAAATAGCTGATAGCTTGAATTACACTCAAATAGAAATTACCTTCTTTTTCGCGGAATAATTGGAAAACAGAATCAGGCGTGCCAAAAAACGGTCTGAGAGTCCATCCTAACTGACTACCTACGAAAGCGTAAAGAAATAGCCAAAATTGTAAAATTTTCTGGCGTGTTTTGCTACCTTCATTATCTTGTTCTAAAACTAAACTCGTGGCGTGATATAAAGACGAAATACCAATAAACCCAGTTAAGGCAAATATGAATACATTTAACAGAATTAAAAATTGGTAGTTATTGGTGGTAATTAAGAAAAAAAGTGTGATTGGGGCAAAGCTGAATAAAAGCACGCTCGTGACTGAAACCGCAGTCAGCACTAATGCTAAATGCTGTGCAAAAGTCCGCTTTGAGCCAAAAATAATATTGGCAAAGAATAACGTCGGGATACAAATCAGGAGTGTGATTAAATAAAGGGCTGGAAGTTTAATGGCGGAAGACAAAGCTTGCATCCAACTATGGTATGCACCAATGATTCCGCCATAAGCGGCAAGAAATAAGGAACTGCAAACTAGCAGAGAAATGATTTTATTTGGTAATCTTATACCTTGGCGAACTTCCTCTAGAAATCCTTGGCGATCGCGCAGGAATCCAATCAACACTGCAAAGTATTTGATTCCTAAAGATTTCCGTTCAATCATGTTAACCTCACACAGGTATCATTCAAGTTTAATCTGAGTAATCACCACCAGAACCATACTTCCAGGCATCAATCAAACGATGCCAATAATATTGCTGTTCATTTGATTGATTCTTAATCCATGTTTCTAGCATTGCACTAAACCAAAAGAAGGCAGTATATACACCTAAGTTCCCGTAATGCACCACCCAATCTAACAAACTTGTCAAACCTACTTGCGGAATTATCTTGGCAAC
Organism: Nostoc sp. FACHB-888; assembly: GCF_014696655.1. Classification (NCBI taxonomy): domain Bacteria; kingdom Bacillati; phylum Cyanobacteriota; class Cyanophyceae; order Nostocales; family Nostocaceae; genus Nostoc; species Nostoc sp. FACHB-888. Next base: position 3,520 of record NZ_JACJQM010000013.1, read on the forward strand.
TAATACCGGATGAGATAAACCAGTTTTTAACAGTGTTTGCGTTAGTGGCGAAAACTGCACTATATCCTGTAAAAATGGTTTTAGCACTGGTGTACCTAACTGCTGCATTTCCTCAAATACCGCCGAGAGTAGTTGGTTAATTTGATCTGGAGCAATTTTCTGATTTACACCAACACTCATCGCCCTTTGAAACAACCAGGTAACAGTCAAACTTGGCTGATAAGGTTGCAGCAGTGTAATCGCTTTTGCAGATAATTGTTCTGTTTCTAGCGCTTCGTAAATGCCATACGTTAAACGCTTCAGGTGACGCACCATTGCCCCAAAACCACCAAAACTCAAGGGAGATTGACTACCACTGCTATCTCCAACTGGGAGAATGCGATTCCAGGGAGTTTTTAGCGGACTTTGGCGATAGGTGGGAAAGAAACCAAATAGCGCTCGTTGAAATTTCAGCTTGCTTAATTCTACTCCTTGATATTCTGGTAATAGACGCAGATATTCTTCAAATAAAGCTTCTAAACTCAAACGTTGGGGATGTGCATCCATGTAAGTAAACAAGTAAGTTGTTCTGCCATCCCTGGCTGGGAAAGCTTCCCAAAAGTACTGACATTGATTTTGCAAAGGTGTAAATGATAATAACAAGTCGCCTGAGTTATTTTCGGCAAACCCTTGGGCGCAACTTCCTACAACTAAACACAGCGCATCTGGTTTTTTACCTTGGCGTGCTTGTTGACTGATGGGTGAAAGATGTCCCATTGCATCGATTAATAACCGAGTTTTGAATTGGTTATTTACCATCACCCCATCTGGATGAACCACCGCTTCGGTAAAAGGTGTGTTTTCTAACAACTTTCCACCAACGGCAAGAAATCGGGTTTTCAACGTAGCCAGTAGATAAACCGGATCTACACCGATATTTAAAACATCCTCTACCCAAACTTCTGTACCACCATCAAAGCTAACTCGCGCTGGGTTATATTGAGTGGCGATCGCACTTGCTAATTCTTCCTCTGTTAGCAAGTTTAATTCCACAAACACATCTAATTCTTTGCGAGAGATATTCCACTCTTGTTCCCTCCCCCGCAAAATACCCCGTTCCATCAACGCCACCCGTAGTCCCTTCACCGCTAAGGCGCAACCAATTAAAATGCCCAAAGTACCACCGCAGATAAGCACATCGTTGTCTACAACGCCTAAAGGCTGCTGATTTTCTTTAACTAACGTTGGTACAGGGGCGGTGTTTTCTCGCAAAGATGTGAGGATGCGATCGCTTTGGCGCAAACCTCCTAAAACATCACCTGGTAATTGGGAAAGAACTTCTTCGGTTAAAGGCATAGAGTTTAATTCCAGCAGAGTTACTACTATTGATCGTATCTTTGCTGGAACAGCGCCCTTATGATCAAATAAGGCAGAGGGTGCTTTTATACAAGCCAGAGAAAAATTAAAACTGGGTTTCAAAGCCTCGCGGCCTTTCAAAGAGGGGAATGGAAGTAGCGTAAAAAGCCATGCTACAAAACGAGAAATCAAGACTTATGTATTTTTCTTTATTCGCATGAAACCACCCTGCTTTTTAAGGTGGTTAGGGGGAATCTAAAAGTGCGTAAAGGGGCAGGCATGGGATCAATCCAGAATTGTTTAACACATCATTAGAACAACCCAGGCAATCAGCCGAAGCATCAATTATTACTCTGGTTTTAGCCATACGGTTTTATTTGGTATCGCCTACAAGGCTCTCATTCTCGTATTTTAGAATCCTGATGCAGAATTGAGGTGAAGCCATAGTATAATCACCTCCAAATAGTTTATGTATAAAAGTTACTTATGTATTATAGTGTATGGCCGTTTGTACAGAGTTCAATCTCTAGCTAAAGAGGGTTTTGGCTTAACTTAACAGCTCTATACCCTACCCTGAAGTATGGTAGTAAGCAATAATAATTTTATTTACTTTTAACAAAGTTTTTCTTTCTGATTTTATGCTCAGTTTGATTAAATAAATTATTCCTGATTGAAAATCAATTCAGTAACTGATATGGATGCTCAAAAGATAAAAATTTTATTAGTTGATGATAAGCTAGAGAATTTACATTTTTTATCAGACATCCTTCAACACCAAGGTTATCAGGTGCAAAGTGTTATTTCTGGGCAATTAGCAATCAATACAGTACTTGTGTCTCCCCCCGATTTGATTTTGCTAAATGTTCTTATGTCAGAGATGGATGGTTATGAAGTTTGTCAACATTTGAAAGCTAACTATAAAACTCAAGAGATTCCGATAATCTTTTTCGGAATTTTAGATGGATTTTTTGAAAAAATAAATATTTTTGATTTCAGCGATATTGATTATATTAATCAACCATTCCAAACTCAAGAAATTTTATTACGCGTAAAAAATCAACTCACTCTTCAAAGGCTGAGAAAGCAGTTAAAAGAACAAAATGACCAACTGCAAAAGGAGATTCAAGAACACCAACGGGTTGGTGTTGAGTTAAATATTCGCAACAAACAAATAGAAGATATTTTTAAAGAAATTCCCGTTAGCATTGGCAAAGATTTATGTAAAGAAATTTCTCAAAGCGAACGCCTTTTAGTCGAAGCTGCTCTAAAGAAGAGTGAAAGTCAGTATCGCCATTTAGTAGAGACATCCCAGGATATGATTTGGTCGGTAGATATTGATGGACTTATTACCTTTGTCAACCCGGCAGTTAAGCAGATTTATGGTTACGAACCTCAAGAAATGATCGGGCGTACCTTGACTGATTTTATCTCGCCGACACAAGTTGCTCAAGATAAAGCAGCCTTTGAGTGTGTTTTTCAGGGAAAGCCGATCTTTCAGCATGAAACTACCTGTATAGCTAAAGATGGTACTTTACTTTATTTAATGTTTAATGCGATCGCCTTACGCAACGAGGAGGGTGTCGTTATAGGTATGACAGGCACTGGTAGTAATATTACACAGCGCCGAGGAGCAGAAACATTACTCAAAGAAAGCGCGATTAAGCTCCGCAATCATAACCTGGTGCTAACCGAACTGGCGCAAAATCAGACGCTGTATCAGGGTGACTTAAAAGCAGCTTTGGGTAAAATCACTGAAACATCTGTCAAAAATATTGGGGTGGAACGAACCAGTGTCTGGCTGTATGACGAAACAGGCATGAAAATCCAGTGTTTTGACCTATTTGAGGCCAGTCGCAACCGACATAGCGAAGGACTTTCCTTGGTAGTAGCAAACTATCCAGCTTATTTTGAAGCTTTGCAGCAAGATCAACAAATCGCCGCAGATGATGCCCATGCTGATCCCAGAACTAGAGGATTTTCTGCATCTTACTACTCAAGATTAGGGATAACTTCTATACTTGATACGCCCATTAGGCTGGAGGGAAAAACCGTAGGAGTTTTATGTATGGAGGGAGTGGGAGTTGCTTATCATTGGACGCTAGAAGACCAAAATTTCGCTCGTTCTCTGAGCAATTTTGTATCCTTAGTATTGCAGGCAAAAGAACGCCAACGCGCAGAAGCAGCACGAAGGGTTTCTGAAGAAAAGTTAGCATCAGCTTTTCGGTCATCTCCTGATCCAATTGCCTTAATTACTGTTCCCAACAAACGCTATATCGAAGTTAACGACAGCTTTTGCCTATTTTTTGGTTATTCTCGTTCTCAGGTTATTGATCACACCGATGATGAATTGAATATTTGGGTAAATCCTGAAGAATATGATTTTCTCACCCAGATTTTGCAACAGACAAAAGCTATCCGCAACTATGAGATTGATGTCTGCACTTCAACAGGAGAAATCAGGACAACACTGTTTAGTGCAGAAATGATCGAGATTGATGGGCAATGGTACGTGTTGGGCACAGCGAAAGACATTACTGAACGCAAGCAGGCAGAAAATGAAAGCAGTTTGCTATTGTTGACAACCCAAGCTATCACTCGCGCTAGTGATGTCAACAGTGCTTTAGCAATAGTTTTGCGCTTAATTTGTCGCACGATTGATTGGGATTTTGGTGAAGCATGGATACCTAATGAAGATGGTAATTTAGAACACAGCCTGGTTTCCTATGGTGAGGAAAGTAGTTTAGCAGAATTCTCCCACCAAAGCCAAGCTATGAACTTTGCTCTGGGAGTAGGGCTACCAGGAAGAGTTTGGCAAAGCCAGGAACCAGAATGGATAGAAGATGTTTCTAAAGTTACACAACCAGCTTTTTGGCGATCGCAACAAGCTGCCAAAGTAGGATTAAAAGCTGGTTTTGGTGTTCCCATCTTGTCTGGAAACCAAGTATTAGCTGTTCTAGTGTTTTTTAAACGTAGCTCGGTATTGGTAGATAAACGTTTGCTTTTGCTAGTCAGTGCTGTTGCTGCTCAGTTAGGTGGTTTGATTGAGCGCAAAACCCTAGAACAAGAATTAGCACTGAGAGAAGCTCGCCTCAATGCCTTTTTTAGCAGTGCTCCCGTCGGTATGAACATTGTAGATAACCAGCTGCGGTTTGTGCAAATCAACCAACTGCTAGCGGAGATTAATGGCTTACCCCAGCAAGATCATATTGGCAACACAATCTATGAAGTCTTACCCCACATAGCGCCTTTAGTCGAACCAATTTATCAACAGGTTTTGTTGACTGGCCAACCCATTCTTAATCAAGAATTAAGCGGTGCGTCAATTAAACAACCAGATGTTATCCGCCACTTCTTAGTTTCTTATTTTCCGATTCCTGGTGAAGACGATCACCCCTCTGGCGTGGGAACAGTTTTAGTAGAAATTAGCGAACTGCAAGCAGCACTACGCGAACGGCAAGCCGCGCTACGCGATCGCAAACACGTCGAACAAGAACTGCGTTTAGCCAACGAACGCCTACAATATCTGCTCACCTCTAGCCCTGTGGTCATTTATAGCAGCAAAAAAACTTCAGGAGATTTTAGCACTACCTTTATTAGTAAGAACGTTAAGGTAATGGTTGGCTACGAAGCGCAAGAATTTATCGAAAATCCCAGTTTCTGGCTCCATCACGTCCACCCAGAAGATGTTGAACTGATCTCGGAAAAATTTTCCCAGCTTGTTGAACGGGAGTACAGCTCCTACGAATACCGTTGGTTACACGCTGACGGAACTTATCACTGGTTTTACGAAAAGATGAGGTTAATCCGTGACGAAGCTGGTAACCCTATAGAATGCGTTGGTTATTGGGCAGACATTAGCGATCGCAAATTGGCAGAATTAGCTTTACAGTCCGGTCGGCAGCGATATCAACTTCTAGCGGAAGCCTCACCAGTTTGTATATTTAACGCAGATATAGATGGCAATATCTTATATTTTAATCAACGCTGGAGTGAAATTACTGGATGTAGTTTAGAAGAGTCTTTGGGAACAGGTTGGACAAAAGCCGTACATCCAGACGACCTTGAGCAGTTATTGTTCGTATGGGATCAAGCAACAACCACTAAGGTAATGTATAAATATGAGCATCGATTCTTCCGTAATGATAGTACGATTGTTTGGGTAATTTGTCAGGCTTTGCCAGAATTTGGAGATGATGGAGAACTTAAAGGTTACATCGGCACAATTACAGACATAACCGATAGAAAATTGGCAGAAGAAGCCTTGCGTGAGAGTGCAGAACGCGAAAGAGCGATCGCTCAAGTGATTCAAAGGATGCGCCAAACACTCGATTTAGAGACTATATTTGCGGCTACAACCCAAGAATTACGGCAAGCGCTTAATTGTGATCGGGTTGTTGTCTATCGTTTCAATCCCCAGTGGAGCGGCGAATTTATCTCTGAGTCGGTGGGTAATGGTTGGATTTCTTTGATAGAAGAACACAAAAATGACCCTTATCTGACAGAAGGTGTTTTACAAGATGGTCGTTGCCTAGCAAAAATTTTGGATAGTACGAATAACCAGGTGCAAGATCCTTATCTGCAAGCAACTCAAGGTGCAAGTTTCCTGTGTGTCCCAGATATTTACAACGCTGGGTTTCAATCTTCTTATATCAATTTGTTAGAGCGTTTTCAGGCTAAAGCCTACATTATTGTCCCCATTTTATATGGTAATCAGCTTTGGGGATTACTAGCGAGCTATCAAAACTCCAATCCCCGCCAATGGAAACCAGGAGAAATCAACATCGTAGTTCAAATTGGCAATCAGTTGGGTGTTGCTTTTCAGCAGGCACAATTGCTGGCGCAAACTCAAAGGCAGTCACAAGCATTGCAAGAAGCTGTAATCACAGCTGATGCTGCCAATCGTGCCAAAAGCGAATTCCTAGCCAACATGAGCCATGAACTTCGGACTCCACTCAACGCCATCCTTGGTTTTACCCAAATCATGAGCCACGATCATGCTTTATCTACTGAACATCAGCAAAACCTAGCAATTATCAATCGTGCTGGCGAACATCTCCTCAACTTAATCAACGATATTTTGGAAATGTCTAAAATAGAAGCCGGCAGAATAACACTAAATCTCAACAGTTTTGACTTAATTCGTCTCTTAGAAAACCTCGAAGAAATGTTGCGCTTCCGCGCCACCTCCAAAGGGTTAGAATTGGTCTTTGAATATACATCTCACCTCCCGCAGTACGTCCAAGCTGACGAAAGTAAACTGCGTCAAGTGTTGCTTAACCTCTTGGGAAATGCAATCAAATTTACTGATACTGGGAGAGTGATGCTGCGGGTGGGCATCGGGCATGGGGAAGAAGCAGGGGAGGAGGCGGTCACTAAGCGTCTTGCCCTCAGCTTAGTACCACTTGCCTACGGCACGCTCCGCAAACGTGGAAGCAATCTACGCGCAGCGTCTCCAAGAGTTAGGAGTCGAAGTGGAGCAGGGAGCAAGGGAGAATTTTCCTCACTGTCCCCCGCACCCTGCCCCTCTGCATCTTTTCAATGCCCAATGCACAATGCCCAATCCCTAATCTTCGAGGTTACAGACACTGGTCGTGGTATTGCCCCACAAGAAATTGACTTACTGTTTGAAGCTTTTGGGCAAACTGAAACTGGAAGGAAATCGCAACAGGGGACAGGACTAGGTTTAGCAATTAGCCGCAAATACGTGCAACTAATGGGGGGAGATATTAGTGTTATTAGCACTGTTGGCGAGGGAAGTAAATTTGCCTTTGATATTCAAATTGGTATAGCCGCAGCCAGCGAAATACAGATCAAGCAAATCAGACGCCAAGTTATTAGTTTAGCACCCGCTCAAAGCGAATACCGGATCTTGGCGGTTGATGACTCCACAGACAGCCGTTTAGTGTTAGTAAAAATTTTGACATCTATCGGTTTTACAGTCCAGGAAGCGGCAAATGGAACTGAAGCGATCGCACTTTGGCAAACATGGCAACCACATTTAATTTTAATGGATATGCGGATGCCAATTATGGATGGCTACGAAGCCACAAAAATTATTAAAGCCAGAGAAGACACCTCAATTCAAAATCGCAAGACTATTATCATTGCCTTAACCGCTAATGCCTTTGAGGAACAGCGAGAGGCAATGATCAAAGCGGGTTGCGATGATTATATTAACAAGCCTTTCCGCGAAGAACAATTACTAGAAAAATTGAGCGAATATTTAGAAGTTCAATATATTTATCAAGAAGAAAGCTATCAAATAGCAGATGCGAGGCAACAGGAAACAGAATCAACCTTGAAACTTGCAGATTTAGTTCCTCTATTGTCTGAAATGTCGCCTGAATGGGTAAAACAGGTGTACACTGCCGCAGCCCAATGTAGTGATGACTTAATTTTAGAATTGATTGAGCAAATACCTTCGGAAAATGTGGTACTACGGAATTTTATTAATAATTTAGCTTATGATTTTCAGTTTGAGAAAATCATGGAATTAATGAGTATTCCAGGAGTATTATCTAGTTCATAATAATTAAGGCTACGGTCGGTGTATATAGCGGTTCTCGCTTACGTGAGGTACACCCGTAGGGGCACGGCATATTCCCTACACCTTGCGATATAATTTTGTACTATATACAAGCTTTTAGAGTTGTCCGACAGCGTTTAGCTCCCCTAGCCAAAAAAATAATAAAAAAAGCCCCCCTTAAAAAGGAGGGTTGGGGGGATCTCTTATCGATAATCTTGCTTTTGAATACTTCCCAAACGAGCGGCATCACGAATATTGTAGTCAGTTCGGGTAAAGCGATTTAGCTGCATCTCAAAAAACTCTCGATTTGCTTGTAAATGCTTGGGATTTGGATCATCTAATGGATATAAAAGAGCAGTTCGCAAAGCTTGAATTACCGCAGAAGTTACACAGTACATTGACCGTTGGAAACTAACTCCCAACTGAATCAACATATCTTCTTCACCCCGGCAATGTTGGCTGTAGTAATCAACAAGATATGGTGGCAAAAAATGTAACATATCTTGCATTAATAATGTGGGAGGAATGCCAGCAGTACCTACCGGGAATACATCAGCGTAAAGAATACCATAGTGAAAGTCTTTTTGGTCTGCTGGTACTTGACGCGCTTGAGCATTATAAGATTTTGTTCCTCGGAAGGGTGCGGTGCGGTAGAAAACAGCTTCTACATAAGGTAATGCGGCTTCATATAGCCACATGAAACCCTTGGATTTGGGGATAATTTCGTAGCATTCACCACGAATATAAACGTGATGGTAAATCGGACGACCTGCGATCGCAAATATACCATTAACTAAGAAGTTCATCGCCTCTGGGACGCTGCTAATGCTACCTTCGTCATAGCGATCGGACATTTCAAAGAACACTGGGGCCATGATTTCCCAGAATAAGCCCAGATTTGCGTAATACGACATCTGGCGGCACTGTTCCAAAAACATATCGGGGAACAGCTTGTAAAGTCCCAGCATGACGGGGTTACCTTGGAAGTAAGCTTTTATTGCCCTATCAGCGTTGGCTTTGTATTCGTCTGAATCTAGGTAAGGGTCAAATTGTCCACCCATTCCTCTATGCCACAACATCGCCCGCATACAAGCTTCAGCAAATTCCATGTTAATGCGATCGTGGAACAAGTGATGCAACAACTTCGGCATTTTGAAGGTTTCACCTTTTTCAATAAATGCCAAAAGTTCTGGATGTGCAGTAGCTTCGCCGCGCCAAATTCGCAAATCGGCATCATCGCCAGCGTAATGATTATGTAGTTCTAAATACTCTTTGGGTAAGAAGTATTTAAAGAAGGGAAGCGGGTTTAAAAATTCGCGTTCGGCAATATAAAGTAAGTCACGCCAGTAAAAATCCATTGGCACAGCATAAGCTTTATATAAACCGATGATTTGCATCAAATTTTCTGGAGTATCGGGTAACATTGCACCGCCTGCTTCTAAGCGGTGAATTACATCAGCAAATTCGTGCGTTGAAGGAGGTAATTTAATTGCTGTTTTAATTGCTGTCATGTTATGAGGAATGGGGAATGGGGAATGGGGAATGGGGAATGGGGAATGGGGAAGAAACTGTAACCCTATTTCAGCGCGACTTTAGAGATTACGGTTTTTTCTAAGGAGGGAATTGCAGCCACCATTGTTGTAGTTGTGGATTCACTCCAACGCACTAACCAAGTGGGTTGTACTCCCAAAAAGATGATGAAAGCTGCCAAAATTAAAGCTGGTATTTTCTCAGACCAAAGAACTTTAGGGTAGTAGGCGAAGTTATCGAGTTTGCCAAAACAAGTGCGGTTGAGGAGAATGACAAAATAAACTGCGGTTAATCCACTAGCTACTACACACAAAATTGTCGGAATGGGAAAGGCAGAGAAACTACCTTGAAAGACGATAAATTCCGCGATAAATCCTGTTAAACCCGGAATACCAGCACTAGCCATTCCACCTAAAACTAGTAAAGCACTAATTAGAGGTAAGCCGCGTATGGGACTCATCAAACCATTGAGTTTATCTAACTCGCGCGTTCCGACTTTCGCTTCCACGACTCCTACTAAGTGGAAGAGAATCGCCAGGATGATACCGTGGCTAAACATTTGGGCGACTGCACCAACGAGTGCTAAGGAAGTACTAGCAGCACCAGCTAGCAAGATATAACCCATGTGACCAACGGAACTGTATGCTACCATGCGCTTGATGTCTTTTTGAGCGATCGCAATTACTGCTCCATAGATAGCGCTGATTGCTCCCCAAATTGCCAGAGTCGGTGCAATAATACTCCAAGCATGGGGAAACATACCTAATCCAAATCGCAACAATCCATAAGTTCCCAGCTTTGCCAACACGCCGCCGAGAAGAATGGCAATTGGTGCTGAAGCCTCAACGTAAGCATCGGGTAGCCAAGTATGGAAGGGAACTAAGGGAATTTTGATACCAAAACCCAATACTATCCCTGCTAGTAAAAGAATTTGTTTTGCTGTTGACAGGTTTTCTGTAGAGAATGCATCAAAAGCAAAATTGGTAGAACCACTCAGCCACACCATACCCAAGAATGTCGCCAGAATGAATGCTCCTGAAACAGCAGTATAAATCAGGAATTTAATCCCAGCATAACCCCGTTTTTCCCCTCCCCAAATGGAAATTAGTAAATAGAAGGGGATTAATTCTAGTTCGTAGAATAGGAAGAATAGCAGCAAATTTTCAGCTAAGAAAGCACCTGCAACTCCTCCACTAACTAATAAAATCAGGGAGTAGAATAACCGGGGGCGTTCAGTTTCTTTATTGCTGCTGTAAATTGAAATCCAGGTGAGCAGACTATTTAGCACCAACATTAATATAGAAAGCCCATCAACACCTATTTGATAGCTCAAACCAAGGGTTTCATTCCAGGGCAAATACTCTTTAAATTGCATTGCTGGATTGCTGATATCAAACTTTAGCAGGATAAATAGGTTCCAGACAAGAACTATCCCAGAAAAGATTAATGCTGTTAAACGAATACGATGATTAGGGAAACTTACAGGTAATATTGCTATGAGAGCAGCAGCTAAAATTGGCAGCCAAATCAAAACACTTAACATGGCAATTTCGGATTTGATAAAATTAATGATTGTTATCAATATTTATTAACTTGCGGTAGCACATCAATGAAGTACATTTCCAGGTAGGTTATACCTGGAAACTATATCTACAACATCTAACTAACTAGACTGATTCTGCCAGTATCTAAATCGTAATAGCCACCGACTATTTTCAGTTTTTCTGCCTTGATTAACTCAGATAAAACTGATGATGATTTCAACTTTTCAACTTGCGCCAAAATATTTGCTTTACAGACGTTTTCTAACTTATCTCCTGATTGCTCTTTTGAGCTTTCTACACTTGGTTTAATTGCTTGAAGCAAACTTCCAATTTGCCCTGGCACTTGAGCGTCTTTGATTGCGGCATCTACCGCACCACATCGTTCATGCCCCATTACCATAATGACTTTAGCACCTAATACTAAACTGCCAAATTCTAAGCTACCAATTTGCTGTGTTGTGGCAATATTACCAGCTATGCGACAGACAAATAAATCTCCAAGTCCTTGGTCAAAAACAATTTCTGAAGGCACTCGTGAATCTGCACAACCTAAAATAGAAGCAAAAGGCTTTTGACTTTTGGCAACTTCGGCTAAACGTGAAAGTGTTTGGTTAGGATTACGCCGTTTTGCTTTGACAAACCTTTCATTCCCATCCAATAACTCTTGTAATGCCTTATCGGGCGTAATATCTTCTTTTGCTGGTGTTTTTTCGGCTGCAAGCAAGTTTGATCCAAGTCCGGCTGTCAATACACCTGTACCGATCGCACCTGCACCAAACTTGAATAAAGTTCTTCTAGAAAGATTAATTTTGGAACGTTGTATGCTCATGGAACTATCCTCACAATATTAAACTGTTTGTAATAAAACGGCATTGAATACCTAAATCTAGTGATTTAGGAAATCAAATTTAAAAACTGCACTTCCCAAAATGACCAAGTTACCCACATTCCTAAAATGCTCACTCCTAAAAGAACGGTTAAGGCATAAAACTGGGTTTGTCCAGAGGTGCTGTATTTAAGACCTTCGCCGCCTAATAGCGAAAATAAACCAACAAAATTAACGATGCCATCGACTACAAACCGATCAATCATATCGGCAAATTGGGAAATTTTGGCAACTCCAAAAATAATGGTCATTTTATAGAGTTTAGGGGTGTAAAAGTCGTATGCGAACAAGTTCTGTAAACCTTGCCAAGGGAGGCGAATCGGTTTAGGAATATTGCCTAAATAAACCACAGCAGTAATGCTGCAACTGGAAATACTCGACCAAATTAAAAGTAGTGCGACATCTTTATTGAGAGTTGTCCAATCGGGTAAAAGCGATAAACTTTGCAACACTAAAGGAAGATGTAGACTGAAGCCAAGTAAAATCACCATTGGCAGAATCATGGGCCAGTGAGCTTCAGGCGATCGCTGACTCATTTGTGTAGCTTTACCGCCAAAGATTAAAGCGAATTCTCTGGTTAAGCTCACGGCTGTCAAAGCGTTTACCGTTATCACTACTCCCACTAACCAAGGTTGTGTTTCCCACAACCCATCTGCTAGTTTCACCAAGGCCCAAAAACTACCCAGTGGTGGAAAAGCGATTAATCCTAAAGTCCCGACGATAAAGGCTATTGCTGAAATTGGGCGGCGTGTCCACAATCCGCCTAATTGAGTTACATCTTGGGTAATGCTATTCCAAATAATTCCCCCAGTACTCATCATCAATAGGGCTGCGGATATGGCATGGGTGAGTACTAACAACAGCGCCGTTTCGTATTGTTGCACTCCCACAGCGATGAATACTAAACCCATGTAGGCACTGACAGAATAGGATTGACAGCGCTTAAGATCAATTTGAGCGATCGCAATTAAAGAAGCACCCACCGCCGTCACTACCCCAATGGCTACCATAGCCGAGGAAACTATGGGTGACAGACTTAACACAGGTTGCAGTTTAATTAGCACCCATGCACCACTAGCAACTACTACCGAGTTCCGCAAAATCGTACTAGGAACCGGGCCTTCCATTGCTTCATCCAACCACAAATGCAGGGGGAACTGGGCACATTTACCCATTGGCCCTGCAATTAAGGCTAAACCTACCAATGTCATTGTTGTTGGGTTGACGTTAGCAGTAGCTGCCCACTTAGCTAGTTCTGGATAACTCCAAGTTCCGGCTAGGGGCCATAATGCCAACACGCCCATTAATAAGAATAAGTCTCCTACCCGCTTAGTTAAGAAAGCATCTCTCGCACCTGAGACTACTAACGGCTGGCTAAACCATAAGCCAACTAGTAGGTAGGTTCCCAGCGTTAGGACTTCCAAAATTACATAGCTGAAGAACAAGCTATTACACAGAACCAGGGCGCATAGTCCCGCTTCAAATAATCCTAATAAAGAATAGAAGCGTCCCCAACCCCAATCCATTTCCATGTAACCGATCGCATAAATCTGCGCCAGCAAATTCAAGCCAGTAATTACAACCAAAGCGCCGACGCTAACTGAGGATATTTCTAAAGCAATGGTGAGGTCTAAACCAGCTGTAGATAACCAAGGAATAAATACTTCTTCGGCTGGATGATTCCAAGTTGCTTGTAAGGCGATCGCACTATGCAAGAACGCCAAAAACGTCATCACTAAGTTTATATAACCCGCCGGTCTTGGCCCCGTTTTCCGAATGATCCCCGGCGACCAAGGTACGGCTAACAAGCCACCTATTAAGGCATAGCACGGAACTAGCCAAACAGTCTCAAGTAGAAACTGAGCCATCAACTTACCTCTATATTGTCATGAAAAATTTGGGGTTTTGAATCAACTTGCGTTGATCCCAGTTAGCCAAGCAATGTAGATAAGATAAATTTATCTTTATTTAATCTTATTAAAAATAGCTTACCGTCATATCTGACCAAATGGAATTACTTGAGAAAAATAAATCTGAGATATCTACTCTAAATAAAACTTATATAACACACTATTGAAGCAATAAATAATAACTATTGTTTTTTATCTATGGATTAACCATTGGCTTAATCAAGAGTTATTATGAGTTTTTACTTATTGACATTAACGACAAGAGACGCAATCGATTGCGCCTCTACAAGCCAGCTAAATGTAATTTACACTTCGGTAATTTTGTCAATCTGCGAAAAAACGGAAATAATTGCAGGTGCTTGGTGAAATTGGCTGATGGGGGCGGGTTTCATGTCTCGGTAGTCCAGCAGTTGGACTAAGATGAGGTAAGCGATCGCTAAAATGATCGAAATCACGCCTGTAATAATGGCAACTAATTTTGAACGATCCATCTGTATTTCCTTTAATGCAAGTTATTGTGCTGTGTCTATATCCACATTAATACTTGAGACACACTTACTGATATACGCGCAGTTGATCAAAGCAACCGTTTAGAGCTTCTGTGAGTGCTTGTATTTAAGTCATCTCGGTAAATATATTCGACTTATTTATCTTTATATAGTTTAGTTTTTTCGTGCCTACCTATTTATTGAAGCAATATATGAATATGCAGTTTTGCTTAGACTGCCAATATTTGCAAAGTTTAAAAACTATAGCAAAGTTAAGATTATAGTTAACTACTAAGAGGCTTATAACTATTTACCATTACAGTTTCTTTACGGTTTCTAAACATTATCAGTAACGAATAAGCTACATAATTATTCTTGTAGCAGTCCTAAATGATTGGTAAATTTATTTCCTTCTTCTCTTAGCACTCTTCTCTAACGAGACGCTGCGTGTCTACGATAATTTTTATAATTCAAATAGGATTGTTATATCTGGTTAGTAGATGAACTACTGCGGAATAATCATTTAAATCCAATTAAACTTTCATGATTACTATTACTAAATTAAATAAAATTGACTTTCTAGTTTTGATTTTTATTATTTTAATTGGTTTTGTACATTTACCTTTCCCGTTTGACGGAGATCAAGCATTTTTTAGGCTAGGTGCTTTGGAGATGCAACAAGGAAAGGTACTCTATCGTGATTTTTGGGATATTAAGCAACCGGGGATTTTCTGCTTTTATTTTTTGGCAGGAACTTTGTTTGGTTTTAATGAGATTGGCATCCATGCCTTTGAACTGATTTACATGGTATTTTTTTCGATAATATTGCTGCTGACTCTAAAAAGCTATTTTCGGCATCAGATAATCGCAAGTTTAGTACCTTTGTTAACTGTTGGCGTTTATTATGTTGTTTCAGGCGCTTGGCACCTTACTCAAGTTGAAGCGCTGGTTGGCTTTCCTTTATTCCTTTGTCTTTGGCTAACTTTTCAATCTTTTAAAAACGAAGGGAAGCAAAGATTTATCCTGCTTTTACTATCAGGCTTTATTGGTGGAATTGTCCTGCTATTTAAATTAATATTTCTACTGATATTGCTTTCGTTTTGGCTAACTATATTAATGTATTCTGTATTAATAAAACGGCAGAGTATTCAAAAAATCCTTATTGAAATTTGTTTGCCAATTTTTATCGGAGTTATTTTTCCTCTTTTAATCGTTGCCAGCTACTTTGTTTGGTTTAATAGTTTTTCAATATTATATCAGACATTTTTTATATATCCACCTCTGATTATTGCTAATTCTGCATTAGATCAAAATGACTTTATTTCGGGAATAAAATGGTTTTTACAAAATTTTTATTCCTTAGTCTTAATAGCTATTATTGCAGTAGATGCTTCATTGCGTAAGTCTAAGAATATATTGACTTTGTTACTTGTCGTTTGGTGTGTTTTTGCTTTGAGTGTTATTGCTCTACAATATAAAGCATTATGGGAATACCATTTTTTACTATTGTTTGTACCCATAGGTATTTTAGCAACTAAAGGATTAGATGTATTATGGGACTATTTAAAAGAATTGAGTTCCCCAATTCCAACAATTTTGCTCATATTTTTATTGTTCTTACCTTTATCATCCACCCTAACCAAAAAGAGTGCCACTCTAGTTAATAATAACTTTGCTTTAACTGAAGATACACGATTAAAATATCAGACTGTCTTTAGAAAAAAATATCCATCACTTCATTCAGAAGGTAACTTTATCTCTCAAGCAGGAACCCTTGCTGGTGAGATTTACGTAGCTGGTGATCCATCTATTTACTACTTTTCTGGTCGGACTCAAGCAACAATACTACGTGGTTGGGCACTTGAATATTTTCTGCCTGAGCAATGGTCAAGCCTTATAGAACAGTTAGATTCATCAAAGCCTCCTTATATCTTTATTGATTATGAACCCCAAGCTATAATCAAAGAATATTTCCCCAAAATGCTTGAATTTGTTGAGCAAAGATACCAAGTTTTACGTCAAAGTAATAACGGTATTTGGTATATCATTAAATGACATTTATTCCCTTTCCTGCCTCAAAATGAGCGAACCGATAGGAATTAGTTGCCTTTGGTATATCGCAACTAAGGCTTACTGAAGCGATCGCGATAAGGCAGGTATGATTACTAGTACAGCATGGCGTAAATAAGCAGACCATTGAAAAGCCCTCCGCCGCTACTAGCTTCTGACACTTGACATTTGTCTTCTCACAAGAGTATGTCCAGATTGAACATCAAACCAGTGAATATCTTCAGGGGGCAATGTCAGTGTGATATTTTCAGTACTCCAATTTTGGTCTGTTGGCAACAAAACACGTACTATAATGGCTCCAGTTTGTGAACCCTCAACCTTGACACTGACTAAATAGTGCATACCTAAGTTTTCTACTAAATATACTTGCCCTTGGATAGTTTGGGTATCACCTGGTTGGGCAATGCGAACGTTTTCTGGGCGGATACCTAGCACAATCTGGGGTGGTACAGTTGGTATATCTGGCAGAGGTACTTGAAAGTTCCCTAGTATTGCATAGCGTTCCTTACAAGGGAGAGTAAGCAAATTCATCTGAGGACTACCAACAAATCCAGCCACAAATAAATTAGCTGGATGGTTATAAATCAGTTCGGGTGGGTCAAGTTGCTGAACATAGCCATCGTTAAGCAAAGCTACTTTTGTAGAGAGTGTCATTGCTTCAGTTTGGTCATGGGTAACATAGACCACAGGAACTTTTTGGACTGCAAAAATTTGTTTGAGGTCAGCTCGAACTCGTTCTCGTAACAGCGCATCCAAATTACTTAACGGTTCATCTAGCAGATACACATCGGCATTACGCACCAAAGCACGACCAACTGCAACCCGCTGTCTTTGACCTCCAGACATTTGGCCAGGCTTGCGGTTCATTAACTCTGCTAATCCTAAAATTTCTGCGACTTCTGCCACTCGCTGTTTAATTTCTGTAGGTGGTACTTTTTTCAGCTTGAGTCCAGAAGCAAGGTTGTCGTACACTGTCATGTGCGGATACAGGGCATAACTTTGAAATACCATTGCGATGTTGCGATCGCCTGCTGACTTATAAGTGACATCCACCTCGTTAATCTTAATCTGACCGCGAGTAGGTTCTTCAAGACCTGCAATCATGCGTAGAACAGTGGATTTGCCACAGCCAGAAGGGCCAAGTAAAGTGAGAAACTCATTGTTATCTACTGTTAAGCTAACGTCTTTGACCGGGACGACTTTGGAAGTATAAGTTTTATTCAAATTTTTGAGTTCGAGTTTAGCCATTTTTTTATCCTTTAACAGCACCAGCAGTCAGACCTTGGACAATCCGGCGCTGGAAAAACAAAACCATTAAAACCAGGGGTAACGTCCCTACAACAGTAGCAGCAGCGATCGCACCGTAGGGAATTTCAAATACTGTCGCACCACCCAACTGAGCAGCAGCAACGGGAATCGTCTTCATCTCTTCACGAGTCATAAACGTTAGAGCGAAGATAAACTCATTCCAGGCAAAAATAAAGGTGAGTATTCCAGTAGTCACTAAGGCGGGAAGGGTCATAGGCAACACGATTTGCCACAGTAGTTGAAAGGTGTTGTAACCATCGACCCTAGCAGAATCTTCTAAATCTTTAGGTAATTGTTGGAAAAAGCTTCTGAGTACTAGAATTGTCAGGGGTAAATTGATGGCAGTATATGGTATAATGAGCGCTAAATAATTGTTGCCTAATCTAAGGGCTTGGATAATTTCTAACAGTCCCAGAAACAACAAAATTCCAGGAAATAAAGTCACCATCAGAACGCTAGCGAGGATAGCTCGTTCACCCCAAGGGCGTAACCGTGCCAGCGCATAAGCAGCAGGTGCGCCGATCGCTAAAGCTAAAGCTGTAGAAGTAATCGACACAAAGGCGCTGTTGAAGATGTAGCGCCAAAATGGACGACGAGTGAATAACTCAATGTAATGACTAAAAGTGAATCGCGTGGGGAAATAAACAGTGGGAACGGCAGCAATATCTTCGTTAACTTTAAACGAGGTCAGCAATTGCCATAAGGCTGGCGCTAGGCTGAATAACATTACGAATGTAACTGCTATTAACAGCAAGATTTTTTTCAGAGAAAATCTGGTTTTTGCTATCGGTTGTGGAGTTGAACTCATGGTTAAATAACTCCTGATGTTTTAGCACGGGATTTATTAAGCAAGAAACTAGCGATCGCCACCGCAGCAATTAATATTAAAAATGTCACTACTACTAGGGCTGCGCCATAACCAAAATCTAAGTAGCGCATCACCGTGGAATAGATGTATAGCGACACAACTTCAGTTGCCCCACCAGGGCCACCCCCGGTCATCACAGCAATCAAGTCGAAAATCCCGAAAGCTTGAGCAAATCGAAATAGGACTGCAATTAAGATTTGTGGCAGCAGCAATGGCAGAGTAATATTGCGGAAGCTTTGCCAAGGATTTGCCCCATCCACAGAGTAGGCTTCGTAGAGGTCTGCTGATATCGATTGCAAGCCAGCCAACAGCAAAATACTGATAAAAGGTGTAGTTTTCCAAACATCAGCAAAGATTGCCGCACCCATCGCCAGAGTTGGATCTCCTAACCAGTTAATCCCAGTTGTAATTAGCCCTAACCGCCGCAGAATATCGTTTACAACTCCAAATTGGTCGTTGAAAATCCAAGCCCATGCCAGACCAATCAGAGCGGTAGGCAAAGCCCAAGGTAGAATGGCTATTGTCCGCACTATGCCCCTTCCAATAAACGCCTGATTGAGAACTAGAGCAATCAAGAGTCCTAGCAGTAATTCTGAAAGCACGGATGCTGTTGTGAACACGGCCGTCGCCGAGAAACTCTGCCAGAAACGACCATCCCCTGCCATCCGCACATAATTTTCTAAACCAGAGAATACGGGTTGTAGTTCCGTTCCCAAATTCCTAGTAAATACACTTAACCAGAATGCTCGTAAAATCGGATAGGCAAATACAAACAACAACAGCAATAATGCTGGTGTTAGTAAAATCCAGGCAGTCCGTTGTTCCCGGCTTCGGAGTGTATGCATATTAGTCATTAGTCATTAGTCATTAGTCATTAGTCATTAGTCATTTGTCATTAATCAATAATTCTTCCTCTGCTCCCCCTGCTCCCTCATCTCCCCCTGCCCCCTGCCCCCAACAGTCGGCGTGTTTCATTAGCAGCAGCTTGCATTGCTCTTTCTGGATTTATCCGACCGGATAGCGCAGCACTGAGATAACGCTGTAAAATATCTGATGTTTGGGCATATTGCCCGACTGGCGAACGTAAAACTGCATTGTCCACAACCTCCAGCAATTGCGGATAGTAGGGATATTTAGCAACAATCTCTGGGTCTGTAAATAAATCCCGGCGGCTTGGCACATAGCCTGCACTCAGAATGAATCGCCGTTGTGCCTCCCGGCTGGTAAAGTACTGAATTGCTTTCCAAGCTTCTTCAGGATGTTTAGAAGATTTAGAAATCCCTATACCCCAACCTCCTAAACAAGCTGCACCAGTTTTACCAGGAGCATGAACCATCGGTTTAATTGCAATTTTGCCTTTGATTGGCGAATTCTTTTCTTGGGCTAAAGGCCATGCATAAGGCCAGCTACGTAAAAAGGCTACTTGACCACTTTGAAATAAGCGCCGGGTGTCTTCTTCCTGATAGGTTGTTACCCCAGGAGGAGAAACGCCTTGGCTGACGGTACTACGCAAAAACTCAATTGCTTGTAATGTTTCTGGGCTATCCAGCCCAACCTCCAACGTTTCGGGATTAACCCAGAAGCCACCAAAGCCATTAAGGACTTCCACAAACATTGCCACGAGTCCCTCATATTGCCGCCCCTGCCAAACATAGCCCCAATTCACCTCGTCTTTCTTCTGCAAGACTTGGGAAATTCGCATCAAATCTTCAAAGGTTTCTGGCGGTTTTAATCCTGCTTCTTTGATTAAATCTTCCCGGTAGTAAAGCATTCCCACGTCGGAACGTACGGGAATGCGGTACAACTTGTTTTGGTAACGTCCGCCTTCTACATCCTTGGGTGAAAATGCTGCCAACTCCTGCTTAGAAATGCGATCGTCTAGGGGTAGCAACCATCCAGCAGCAGCAAACTTGGGCGTCCAGATAACGTCCATATTCACCAAGTCATAAGGAGATTCACCTAAGATAAAAGATGAGGTATACAGGTCTTCGAGCAAATTTGTGGCATTCGGCCCCTCAACTAAATTAATGCGAATGCCTGGGTTTTCAGCCTCAAAGTCTCTAATCAAACCCTGCTTCCAAGGTTGGGCATCAGGGGCAGTAATCAACATATTGAGGGTAACTGGTCGCTGCGAGAGTGCTACCCAATTGAACAATATGATCCCTAACAGAATTGTCAGAAAAATCCCTATATGCAAAAAACTTTGTTTTTGGATGAATTTTTGCAGCTTTTTTATTGGATTTTGATACAACATTATCAATGTAGCGATCGCTAATGGTAATAATTATATAGTTATTTATGAAGACAATTGCGTTTACTGTCTGTCTGTGATGTGTAACTATACTTACTACTGATTGTTTCCGATTTCTTCCTAGTTTATACTCTCTTGGTATTAACAAAGAAAGATAAGGCAATAGTTTATGCTTCTATACTGAAAATTTTACAGATTGTAATAAATCGATTAGGATTTTTATAGGCTTTGTTGATGAAGCAAAAAAGACAGATAATCACTCATTACTAACTTTGACTACTTTCATTATTTTTTCAATTGTTCTAAATAAACAGCAACACACATCATAATGCTGTTACATCTTTGTTAAGAATAGTTACAACTTCTTAACACAAGGAAATATTGATTATGGCAGTCTCACTGGAGAATAATGCACCACATCAGGTTGTTATTGTTGGCGGTGGTTTTGGTGGATTGTATGCAGCAAAGGCTTTGAATGCAGCGAATGTAAATGTTACTCTCATTGATAAACGTAACTTTCACCTATTTCAGCCGCTTTTATATCAAGTTGCCACAGGTACGCTATCACCTTCTGATATTTCTGCACCATTGCGCTCTGTATTTAGGAAAAGCAAGAATACAAAAGTGTTGTTGGGAGAAGTAAGTGATATTGATCCAAAAGCCCAACAAGTTATTTTGGGTGATGAAGTAGTACCTTATGATACATTAATTATCGCCACAGGTGCGAACCATTCCTATTTTGGTAAAGATAGCTGGGAAAAAGTTGCTCCTGGCTTGAAAACTGTAGAAGATGCCATAGAAATGCGTCGCCGGATATTTGGTGCATTTGAAGCAGCAGAAAAAGAAACTGATCCTGAAAAACGCCGGGCTTGGTTGAGTTTTGTGATTGTGGGGGGTGGCCCAACTGGTGTAGAATTAGCAGGTGCGATCGCAGAATTGGCATACAAAACTCTTAAAGAAGATTTCCGCAGCATCGACACCTCAGAAACGAAAATTTTACTATTACAAGGGGGCCCTCGCATCCTCCCACACATGGTGCCAGAATTATCCGCATCAGCAGCAGTATCTTTGCAAAAGTTGGGTGTAGAACTCCACACTCACACCAGGGTGACAAATATTGAAGGTGGTATCGTTACTTTCAAGCAAGACAATGAATTTACAGAAATTGCCTCAAACACTATATTGTGGGCAGCAGGTGTTCAAGGTTCCCCAATGGGGAAAGTCTTAGCAGAAACTACAGGTGTAGAGCGCGATTACTCTGGGCGTGTAATTGTAGAACCTGACTTGTCTATCGAGGGTTATGACAACATTTTCGTAATTGGAGATTTAGCCAACTTCTCCCATCAAGATGCTAAACCTTTACCTGGTGTTGCACCCGTAGCTAAACAACAAGGAGAGTATGTAGGTAAACTAATTCGACGACGGCTTCAAGGTAAGACTTTGCCACAATTTCATTACAACGATGTGGGTAGTTTGGCGATGATTGGGCAAAATTTAGCTGTTGTAGATTTAAGCTTAATCAAACTCACAGGTTTCATTGCTTGGGCATTTTGGCTATTAGTTCACATCTACTTCTTAATCGAGTTTGACACTAAATTACTAGTAGTATTTCAGTGGGCGTGGAATTATATTACTCGTAATCGTCGCTCTAGATTGATTACAGGCCGAGAAACTTTTGTAGAAACAGTAGAAACAAAAGAGGTTCCAGTTACTAGTACCTAACAGAATATAAATCTAATCTAGTGCTGGTTGATTGAATGAATGCTTGAGTATCCAAATTAGAGATTGAAAGACAAGAAGGCTCTTGTAGAATTGATGGTGGAATTCGCTTAGAAGCCAGTAGAGATTTAATTAATAGTAGTGTTGTGATTTGGTTGCTTTAACAAGACTTAAGTCAAAAAAGTAGACCTTTATAAAGAATCAAGTCCACAAATGTATAAGTTACTTGCTCTGCAAACGACTTATCCTTATTCATGAGCTAGATTACGCGCACCAGTAGCAATGGATCAGACCATGTAACATTTTTACTACTGTGTACAGACAATTCTTTTTGAACGGAATTTAAGGTTACGCTTCAGAGCCACTGAGATAGCTCATCCTGGTAAAACCTCACCTTTTTCTATCGGACAGGGTGAGGTATTGAGGACTTTTGGGTAATCGGACAATTTGTGTGTACAGCGTAGGCAAGCCGGGGAACTCGGGGCCCCCTCTGGGGATTAGGGGCAAGGGAGACAAAGTGTAGCCTTTGCGGGGTGGGGTTCTCCAGGTTTAATAAGTCAAGCTTTTCATTGCTTTTTTGTTTGATACGGTAAATCCAACTTATGTCTGTACGGTTTACCCAACTTTTTTTTAGATTTTTATTTGATTAAATTAGTTACTAGAGAGAAGAAAAAAAGCAAATAAAACTTCTCTCTAAAAAGTAGAGGTTTGATAATTGATTAAATATCTGAAACCTCTAAATACCTCTAAAACTTTGTTTGATTACTCAAAAGTGAATTATGAAGTTAAGGAGAGATTACGATATGGCACTCATTCGTTGGGAACCATTCCGTGAAATGGAAATTCTGCGTCGGCAAATGGATCAACTCTTCTCTGAGCTTACAGCAGCCGAGCGCGACAACTCCGATATTTCTGCATCACCGAGAACAGCGTGGGTTCCTGCTGTTGAATTATCTGACAATGGTTCAGAGTTCGTATTAAGAGTTGAGATTCCAGGCGTAGAAGCTAAAAACCTGGATGTTCAAGTTACTCAAGATGCAGTTTCGATTTCTGGTGAGCATCGTTACGAAAAACATTCTGAATCTAACGCTAAAGTTCATTCTGAATTCCGGTATGGCAACTTCACTAGAATAGTTCCTCTACCAAGCAAAGTTCAGAATCAACAAGTTAAGGCAGACCTGAAAGATGGGATTTTAATTCTGACCTTACCTAAACTGGAACAAGAACAAAACAAGGTATTCAAAGTCAATTTAGGCAACGCTCAAAGTGCTACAGCTTCTATAGAAGCTGGGAATGGTAACGCACAACCCAACATTACATCACAACAAAGTGTTCAAACTACTTGAGGAAATCTTCTATTCTCCCATTTAATAGTTCCTATATCTTGGAAATAGGTACATTTTGAGATAAACCCCAGCTAAACTTATCGGCTGGGGTTTTGTCGCTTAACTCCTAAAAAATAGATAGATTAGTACCGCAAGGCACAAGTCAAAAGTATTATGGGATAAGCTCTTTAAGGATTTTCAATGGTTGCTCTATTTACGCTGTAACGTATTAGTAGAACCGTAATTATTAGCTTATTCCTCTTGCACATCAACCCAGATACTGCCTTCTTCTACACGAATCGGAAATACTGGCAATACTTTTTGTGGCGAAACCATCGAAAGTACTTTACCTACACCAGGCGGCCAGGAACACCAGCCTTGTACTTCACCAGTCCGCAGGTCAAAAGCACTGCGATGGAAGGTACAAACAATTGCTCCACTTTCAGTAATTTTCCCATTTTTCAACGGTAATTTTAAGTGGGGACAGTTGTTATCTACTGCATAAAGCTGATTTTCGTGATTCAAAACCAGAATTTTCCGGTTGCCTACTTTCACCACTTGTCGCGTACCTGGCGAAAGTGCTTCGACTGTAAGAACTTTAGTCCAACTCATTAGGTTCTCCTCTCCTAATTAATCTGCTTTCAGTTTCCCGCAATTGTGACCAGTGCGATCGCCTGCCTTTCAATCCTGGGCAGTGCAAAAGGATAAAACTTAAACATTTTTTTTAAGATAGTGTCACTTTAATATTCCAAATATCCCAGGAGATTAAATTATGGTTCAGGTTCGCTATGGTGGGCAGAATGGTCAACAGTATGAACTTGCTATCAGTAACGAACACATTGTAGTGCGTACCGAAAGCCGCAGTGTTCTTGTCGGTGTAAGACCCTTTGAAGTTGCACCTGTATCACCCCCAGCTCGCAGAATTCTTAACCAATTCGAGTTAGCAACACGGTTTCGGCAAGCGGGTGTAGAAATTTTGCGAGCGAAAGTTCCGACTCAAGGTATCGCTTTGCGCGATCGCGCCCGTGAAATTCTCAACCAAGAGCCTGAAGTCCAATTTGCCGGACGTGTTCTTGTCGATCCAGTATCCCAACAACCTGTAATTTACACCGAAAACCTCTTCCTTAAATTCCATAGCGAAGAAGAGTTAACGGTTTGCCAAGAAGTCTTAAGACGTTACGACTTAACAATCAAACGCCAACTGGAATATGCTCCAAATGCTTACTTTGTCAGTGCATCTGCAAATACTGGTATAGCCATCTTTGACATCGCCGAAAGACTTTTGAATGAAGAATCAGTTGAGCTGTGCCATCCTGAACTAGTGCGTGAATCACGCCAACGTCAGATTTCTCCGCAGCAGTGGCACTTAAAGCAAACAACAATTAATGGTAAGGTAATCAATGCCCATGCCAACGTTGAGGCAGCTTGGAAGTTGAGCGATGGCACAGGGACGATTATTGCAATTATTGACGACGGTGTGGATCTCGATCATGAAGAGTTCCGTTCCTCTGGAAAAATTGTTGCCCCACGTGATGTCACACGCAAAACTGACAATCCCAGACCGGGAAACGATAATAACCACGGGACAGGTTGTGCAGGAGTAGCTTGTGCAAATGGCAACTTTGGTGCATCTGGTGTAGCACCGGGTGCAAAGCTGATGCCGATTCGTTTAGCTTCGGCGCTGGGATCGCAGGATGAAGCAGATGCTTTTGTTTGGGCGGCTCAAAATGGTGCTGATGTTATTTCTTGCAGCTGGGGGCCAGCAGACGGTACTTGGTTTGAACCAAACGATCCTGTACACAACCAAAAAGTGCCTTTGCCTGACTCCACACGGCTTGCTATGGATTTTGCAATCAATAAGGGACGCAATGGCAAGGGCTGTGTAATTTTATTTGCGGCTGGCAATGGTAACGAAAGCGTGGATAATGATGGCTACGCCAGCTACCAAAAGGTGATTGCTGTGGCAGCTTGTAACGACTACGGCACGAGAAGCTCTTACAGTGATTTTGGTCAGGCCGTCTGGTGCGCTTTCCCCAGCAACAATGGCAACAGTTCTCAAACTCCTGGAGTTTGGACAACCGATCGCTGTGGTATGGTTGGCTATAATTCGGGTAATCGAAATCTGGGTGACAACGGAGGTAATTACACGAATGAATTCGGCGGAACTTCCAGTTCTTGTCCGGGTGCAGCTGGTGTAGCAGCTCTGATTATTGCCAGAAATCCAAATCTGCGTTGGGACGAAGTAAGAGATATTATTAAACGCTCTTGCGATCGTATTGATCAAGCTGGAGGTAAATATGATGCTAATGGTCGTAGTCCCTTCTACGGTTACGGTCGAATGAATGCTCTCAAAGCTGTAGAATTGGCCAAACCGACGCAAACATCGCCCATCAGCATATTTAAGGCAGTGCAAGATATCCCAATTAACGATTTGCAGATATCAACATTGTCGTTGGCGATCGCTAGTACTAGCCTGATAAAATCTATCAAAGTTAATGTAGACATCGAGCATACTTTTATTGGTGACCTTGTAGTTACTCTCCTTCCCCCAGTGCAAACAGGCGTACTTCCTGTAATTTTGCACAATCGCCAGGGCGGAGCTACAGATAATATTAAAACAACCTATGACGAGGTAAATACCCTTAAACTTGCTGCTTTTAAAGGTAAAAGTCCCCAAGGAACCTGGACTATGGAAGTTGCAGATAAAGCTAACGCAGATACAGGAAAGATTCGCAGCTTGACCATTGAAATTGAATTTTAACCCAAGCATACTAGCTTAAAGATAAGCAGGTAGACATAATCATAGGGGTACAATATGTTGTGCCCCTACCCATCTACTCCATTTACCTGAAATATGCTGTATGTGTGAATTGCTCGGCGTAGTATTTATTTTTTTAATTTCCATAGAGATAGATTGTGCTTGAAAACTAAACCTATGTTCAAGCCCTGTTCCTTTTTCAAAGTATCTTGTAATTTTTCAGAAGCATTGAGGAAAAACACATCAGTAAAAGTATCAGGGATTTCTTTAATATTTGTTTCAGGAAATAATTGGAATTTTGTTTGTGGTTCTAGAAGATAACTTATAGATAATACATTTCCCCAACCCCAATCTCTCCCACATTTTAAACAAATAATTAAAGGATTTGGAGATTGCTTAATAATATTTACTATAGGAATATTGTCAGAATTATAAGCTTTATTCCACCAAGTTTTTTTCGGTAAAATAATCAAACATGATATGATTTGTAGAGAAATTAACCCAAGGAGCAATAATCTCCATAAATGCTTACGCATATTCATATATGGAGATAAGATAGCTTTTTGAGCTAATAAATAAGCCACAGCTAAATGGCATCCTAAATAAACAGGAATTGAGTATCTAATAATGATCGAACGAATCCCACCAAAAATTAGATCGGGTATGGCTTGAGCTAATGCTGTCAATAAAATTAATATTAGAATAAAAGACCAAGTTGACTTGGGCGTTTTACGACAAAGAAAGTAAACTGCATAAAATAATAAAATTACTAACAGTCTAATAATTAAAAACCATACATTGTTTTGTAACTGATCTGAGTAACTAGACTTAGATGTTATATCAAAAAAAATACGCGCCCAATTAATCTGCCATAAATCTACTAAATTATTTAGTGGCACAATAAGCTTCGACCATCTTATTGTTTCTTGAACTTTGTCTGTTTGAGTAATTATTAAAAATAACCAAGGAAGAAAAGCTAATATTCCAGCCAATAATGCGCTCAGATAAGCAATCAATATTTTTCTGGTTCGGAGTTCTTGATTGACAGCTACATAAATACCTTGCCCAATCGCTACCAAACTAAACAATAAATTTGTGTATAATCCTATCAATAAAGTGATAGAATAAATACTCCAACTTGATTTTGTATGCAACCTGATTGCTCTGAGTAATGCAGCACTAGATAACAAGATATTTAGTGTAGAAAAACTATACATTCTTGCCTCTTGGGCATACACAAGATGAAATGGTGATACAGCTATAATGGCAATTGCTACTAAACCGACGATTTTTGATTGAAATAATTCCTGGCATAGCCAATAAAGAGCAGGAAAAACTAATAAACTTATAAAGGCAGAAAAACTTCTTGTGGCTGCGACTGTACTTCCAAAGCATTGCACCCACAAATTTGTCATCACAAAATATAAGGGTGGATGTTTTGGATCTTCTAGCGCTAAACCTTTAACAGTATCAATGATACTTTTTCCAACTCCAGGACTTTGATATTTTTGTAATAATGTTCCAGCAGTTAATATTTGGCTATTAACTACTTCCTGCATTAAATCTGATTTGGTGTAACCATAAATTCTTAAATAAGTAAATGTTTCATCTGCCCAAGTTATTTTTTCATCAAGATTGATAAATCTTATCAATATACCTATAACTATTAAAACAACAGTTAGCAGTTTGAAACTATTAAAGAATAAATCATCATGTTTTTTTTGAATTGTTTTAGATGAGTCAGGCATAAAAGCAGATTATCATCAATAATGATTTTTGATTTATCAGTTTATTTGACTTTGGATACAAAAATTTAAGACTTACGCATCATATTTGGAAAACCTCTTTCCATAGACGTGGTAGACGCTTCGCTTTCCATACTCTCTCACATATGAACTAATGGGGGCGCACAGCTAGCTGTGCGCCCTCTATCCCATATCTCATCCATGTGAGCCATAGGGATTCAACTGGACTCGATATAATAATCTGTTAGCTTTGAGTCACAGTTTCTTTCGCCAAGAACTTCTCTAATTCTGTCAGCGCATCAGCATCAACCTTAGTTTGCATTGGGCAGAACTTAGGCCCACACATTGAACAAAACTCAGCAGTTTTATAGATATCTGCGGGCAGAGTTTCATCGTGATATTCCTTAGCTCTTTCTGGATCGAGTGATAATTCAAACTGACGGTTCCAATCAAAGTTGTAACGCGCCTTGGAAAGTTCATCATCTCTATCTCTTGCGCCAGGGCGATGTCTAGCAATATCAGCCGCATGAGCCGCTATTTTATAGGCAATCAACCCATTCCGCACATCTTCGGCATCTGGTAGACCCAAATGTTCTTTAGGTGTTACATAGCACAGCATTGCAGTACCGTACCATCCAGCCATTGCTGCTCCAATGGCTGAAGTGATGTGGTCATAACCGGGAGCAATATCTGTCACCAATGGCCCCAAAACATAGAAAGGTGCTTCAGAACACTCTTCCATTTGCTTACGGACGTTGAATTCAATTTGATCCATTGGCACGTGTCCAGGCCCTTCCACCATCACCTGTACATCATCTTCCCAGGCTTTGCGAGTTAGCTGTCCAAGGGTTTTCAATTCAGCTAATTGTGCTTCATCTGAGGCATCATGGGTGCAGCCAGGACGCAGGGAATCTCCTAAACTAAAGGAAACATCATACCTTTTGAAAATCTCAATAATATCTTGGAAGTGCGTATAAAGCGGGTTTTGTTTGTGGTGATGCAACATCCACCGTGCCAAAATACCACCGCCGCGAGAGACAATACCAGTGATACGGTTTCTCACCAAAGGCAAATGCTCAATCAAAATCCCTGCGTGGATAGTTTGATAGTCTACTCCCTGCTGGGCGTGCTTTTCGATGATATGGAGAAAATCATCAGCAGTCAGGTTTTCAATTGTGCCGTGAACACTTTCTAAAGCTTGGTAAACTGGCACTGTACCAATGGGAACAGGTGAAGCCTTAATGATGGCGGTACGAATTTCATCCAAGTTCCCGCCGCCTGTGGACAAATCCATCACGGTATCAGCACCGTACTTCACCGCCAGATTCAGCTTATCAACTTCTTCTTGAAGATTAGAAGAGTTGGGGGAAGCGCCAATATTAGCATTTACCTTACATTTGGAGGCGATGCCAATAGCCATCGGCTCTAGGTTAGTGTGATTAATATTAGCGGGGATAATCATTCGTCCCCGCGCCACTTCCTCACGAATGAGATCAGCCGGGAGGTTTTCCCGTTGGGCGACGTAGTGCATTTCTTCGGTGATAACACCTTGGCGAGCGTAGTGCATTTGAGATACATTAACCTGCCCACGTCGTTTAGCAACCCATTCTGTCCGCATATTGTAATTCCTCAATAAACAGCTTCCCTCCGCTGGTATTACCCAGACTCAGGTGTTAAGGGTGTGATCTCAGCCTGGTTATATAGGCACCCCTAGCATGGATGTAGTGTATCACCTTCGTTCTATCTGGGAGCAAGGGTGTTAATAATTTATGCTGTTTTTTCGGAGTTTAGCGATGTCTATGACGGGCTGCGCCTACGCTGTTTCTGTTGAATAATGTCTAATACTGCCTTGTGGATTTCCTCTGGAGTCATTGATGCGGGATAAGTCGCAGAGGGAGGTTTTGCCGTCAAACGATCCGCAAGTGCGTAAAAAGCCTCATGATCATCTTGGTGTGCAATGACGTAGGCGCGTAATTCTGCCTTGCTCATAGCATCAAAGTTTAGTTTACTCATGGATATTCCCAGTTGCCATCAAGACTAATCAGAATTTCTATATCTTCTCCAGCCAAGATGAATATTTTTCCAGTGCGCTCATCTAGACGCACCATGTAAATTGGTTTGTAGGCAGTCGTCAATAATTGACATAGGTAGACACATTTAAGGGCTTGTGCTGCTGTTGGAAGGATAACCACTCCTTTGATATAAAACCTTATTTATATTTTATAGTAATTTAATCGAGCCAAAGCGATATCATAGTATGCTAATTTTGCGTAGTTTCCAGCCGGAGGCATCGCTGAGATTTATAACTATTGACGTGCAAATATCTTGTGATTTAACAAGCTGTAACTCGAACGTCAGAAGAAAAAGATTGTTCGCAATACTTTCTAATTAGGGCTTGGGCATTTTCGCGTCGCTTTCCTGTAAATAAATTACATACTACTTCTTCAGATTGAGAGTAAAGATGTAGTAATCCGAAGTCTTTCACCCGGGAATAAAGTAAGGGAACCTCTGCAAGAGCGAGTAAAGTTGCTTTTTTGCGATCGCGCTCTCTTGCTTCATCTGAGTCATGATATGAAGACTGAAAATCTACAACTAAACAAGGTTTATAATCGTGGTTTGTTATTAATGCATCCACATTAGAGCTAAAGAAAAATTTTTTTAGTTCCCAATCAATGCTGTTATCTAGTTCGCAAAATTGACATAAGCTAACCTGTGTATGAATTTTATAACTATCATCTACACAAGTTTGCAAAAACTCTAGCATCCTTTCTTCGTATGCATTAACTAGCCTTTTGACTTTGACAGACATTATTGTTGCTCCATAAGGATTTTTGCAAAATAAGTAAGAAATTCTTCTAAAACCTCTCTTGAATTTATTGCAACCTGATATGCATAATTAAAAAGCTTATCTTTACCTATGTCGCCTTTACCAATGTTTAAGCAACAGTCACTATTATCCAAAGAATTTGAAAGTGGATGCTTACTTATATATTTATTTTGTATTATATCAACGAGTTGCATATCATTAATATTCTGAATTTTAGAATCAGAATAAGCATTTTGTGCTTCTTTATAAGCTATACCATCAAAATTTAATTCAAAATCTCCTGCAATTCGGTTTTTAAAAGTTTCTCTATACTCTTTGCTTAAATCAAAAAAAGCGTTTTTCTTACTAGGTATGATCCAATAAAATTTTGATATTTCATGAAATATTGTTACTACATTTTTCAATTCAGGCATTTTTGTAAAAAAATTGATTGAAAAGTTTAGCTTTAGTAAATATGGCTCTAATATCTCTTGAGGAATAGAAATGGATAAACCTTCTTTTCTTTGAGCAAAAACAAGCTGATAACGTTTAGCTCCTTTTCCTGGATTTTTCAATTTATAACCTATGTATTGAGATGTACGTTTTTCCTGAAACTTGTTATAAAAACCAAGTTTATCCAGCAGACTGGTAGCTAAAGACATTAAATCTTCCCCACCTTCAATCACCTGGATGTTTGTTGAAATCAAACGGGGAACCCCGTTTTCTACCTCAAAACGCTGAATGAGATCGTATATAATTTTTGACATTGACTAATTTCCAAAAACCTTAGCTTAGGTTCATGGAAATAGTGTAACGCGTATTCTGAAATAATCCAATAGTCTTAGATAAGATTTTTAGATTTTATTATAAGTGCTAATCCTCTCCATAGCTTGATGGCTATACTAAAGGCGATCGCACCCTCACACCTCTCAAGCAAAAGCTTTTAACCACCAGTTATTATGGGGCGATAACTGTTAACCGTCAACAGTCATCACTCATCACTCATCCGTCATCAGCCTTTATGTAAATGTTCAAGTTAAATGCGTAACACCTTACCTGAGTACATCTGTTTCAGTCAATACGATTCATTGCGATCGCTGAATGCTAAACATGGCTGAAATACCCAAATGCTGTGTATTACTTATGTACTATAGTAAGTATTGTAAATATCTCTCTTCTGTTAACGCGTACATTGATATTATGCTTAAGAGTTAGTCTAGTTCAGTACTTACGCAAACAATAACCGAAACCCTTATTTTCAAGTAGGAGCAATTCATGAATTGTCCCTACAGTATGTACTTTTGCGTGAGTCCTATACTTGATTAACTACTAGAGGTACTTAGTTTATCCTTACATTCCATTTGGTTATAAGCATATGTCTAATAACTTCTCTCGGAATCAAATTTTAAGGGCAACTAGCGCTTTTATTGCTGGAGCAGCAGCCACAAAAATCCTTAGCGATAAACCAGCACAAGCACAACAGAGCCAAAGGATTTTTGTCAGTAATAATCTTAGTTTTGACTTTCCTCAAATTCAGATCAGGCAGACACAGGCTGGTGATTTTGCCCGATTGCGATTCAATGTGGCTAATTTTGCCTTTTGGGATATCGCAGTTGGTTCTGGTAATAACAGCGTAATGAATTTCTTTTCAAACCTTACAAATAACAATGTAATGAGTTTGAACCCCAATGGAAATGTTTCAATTAGTGGTACGTTAATCCAGGGTTCATCTAAGAAGTTGAAGGAAAATATTGCCGAGCTTTCAAGTAAAGAAGCACTTGAGACACTAAAAGACCTGAACCCTGTCAAGTTCAAATACAAAGCTGATACAGAAAAAACACACCACATTGGATTCATTGCAGAAGATGTTCCAGAGCTTGTAGCAACCCCTGATAGACAAGGACTCAGTTCTATGGATATTGTAGGGATACTAACTAAAGTTGTTCAGGAACAGCAAAAAACAATTTTAGCATTGTCAGACAAAGTAAAAGCATTGGAAGACAAAAATGTTAAAAGGTAAATAATTGAGACTAAACATACCATTTCAAAATAACTGCACAGTTATTGTCAATAAGCTTCGTTTTTTTGAGAGGGTCTTTTACTTCAAGCCCTTTGCCTGTAACACTTTTACCATTCTTGTCGCCCCGTCAAGGCTTTGTTGGGTTGAGCTGTCGCTCAACCCAACCTACACTAGTTTTAGCTTTTAGCCTTAACTGAACTGTATTGCTGTTTCAGTAACTAGGGACGGCTACTTTCGCGTGTTTGTTAACGTAGTCCACAAATAATTGCTTCAGTCGGGGACTAACGCCAGCGTGTTCAAAGAATCCAAAACCCAGATTCTTAGCTCTTGCTAAGGTTTCCTCTGGTGTTAATCCTTCCTGGATAGCAATACTTAAAAGCGCAATTCCAGTCGATCGCATCCCGGCTGCACAATGCACAACTACTGGTTTAGGAATTTGTTCTAGTGTCGTGAGGATTTTGGTAATCGCCTCTTCATTCAAATTTTTTAAATCTACCTTGAGTGGGACATTTGTGTAATGCAACCCCAATGCTTCCGCTACTTTTTGCTCATCCTGGGAAAATCC
This sequence comes from Nostoc sp. FACHB-888, assembly GCF_014696655.1. Lineage (NCBI taxonomy): Bacteria > Bacillati > Cyanobacteriota > Cyanophyceae > Nostocales > Nostocaceae > Nostoc > Nostoc sp. FACHB-888. The sequence continues at coordinate 37,174 of NZ_JACJQM010000013.1, forward strand.
TAGCTCATCAGGCGATCGCAGATTTAAAACAGATTTAAAACCTTCTTGGATAGCTTGCTCAAGCTGTTTTGGTATAACTTGTCCTGTTGTCGCTAAGTTTTCGTTAATCTGTATGGCGTTGATCACATTCACTCCTTTTGACTCTCTAATGGCTTCCAGCTTGGTAAATACTTGAATTAACAAGCTTTAAAAAGATATTTAAATAAAAAACACAAAATTAGCTAAATATCACAATATATCGCTTGATTAATTCAAAATATGCCTTTTGAAGTAGGTTATTTTATTGCTTTATTCATAATATACGGTTTGTCGATAGATTTAATGTAAATTTAAATTTGTTATAGATTTGCCCGATGCTATTGATGTAACTTATAAGTCAGTGGTTATACTATTGGGCAAGTTAAGAGAGCGATAAAATCAGGATTTTCGTTAATAAGGACATAAATAATGATTGCAACAGAACAAGTTTCTTCTCTATCTATTGGGATAGTGTTGTTCCCAAATGTGACGCAGTTGGATTTCACGGGGCCCTATGAAGTCTTTGCAAAATTGCCAAACGTGCAATTATACCTGCTGGCGGAAACACTCGAACCGATTCGGAGCGATTGCGGACTTACCTTTCTACCTGACACAACCTTTGCTCAAGCCCCAGCTTTAGATGTGTTATTTGTGCCAGGAGGCCCAGGTATCAATGCCAAAATGGAAGATGAAAAGTTTCTCGACTTCTTAAAAACTCAAGGGAAACAAGCCCGCTACGTTACAGCTGTATGCACTGGCTCTTTGTTACTGGCGGGGGCGGGGTTACTTCAGGGCTATCGCGCCACTACTCACTGGCTATCATTAGATTTACTTGAGATATTGGGAGTTGAGACAGTTGCACAAAGAGTTGTCGTTGATCGCAATCGAATTACAGGCGGCGGTGTGACAGCAGGCATTGATTTTGGGCTAGCTTTAGCTGCTGAGTTATTCGGGGAAGCGATCGCCCAAGAAATTCAACTAAAAATTGAATACAATCCCCAACCCCCTTTTAATAGTGGTTCTCCCCAAACTGCCCCTGCGGCTGTACTTGCTCGTGTTACAAATGCGAGCCAAAATTTTCAAGAAATCAGACGGCAAATTGTCCAGCGAGTTGTGACACAATTGTAAATTGCTAAGATCGCCAAAGCAGTTGAGAATTTGGCTAGTTGATGTGTTGCGATGTCTATGATGGGCTAGACCTATGCAACTAAAATTTCTTATAACCAAAGTTGATATCTTTGTATAAGAAAGTCAAACAGGCATATAATCTGAATGCCAGTCCTGAACTTATGAGTGCTAACAAAATATTTCTTCGGCCTGCCCAGGAAACAGATGCATGGGCACTGAGTGCAATTCATATTGCTGCTATTAAAGCTTTACCTCCAACTTTCTATACCCAAAAAGAACTTTTAGTTTGGCGTAATTACCGCAACAAACCTGATGGTTCAAATATCTTGAAGAGTATGAAAGTGGAAACTTGCAGGGTTGCGATCAAGGGAGATGCTGTTATAGGTTTTGCTAGTTTTATTGTTGATGAACTAATCGGTCTATATGTTCATCCTAAATATCAAGGTCAAGGGATCGGGCGTATCTTAGTTCAACATTTTTGCGATGAAGCTATTGATCAAGGTATAGATAAGGTAATTACAACTGCTAGCCTTTATGCCGAAGGGTTTTATTTACGACTAGGATTTACTGTTATCCAAAGAGAGCCTCATTATTTAAGAAGTGGGGTAGTTGTTGCAGTTACTAAAATGAGCAAAATATTAGCTATTGCACCGATATAAATTTGAGCATATATAAGAATGCTGGTATCAAGATCAATTTTACCCAAGTTGCAACAACTTTTTCTATATAACCTATGATGTAAGTAAGTACTTGCCATCATAAATGAATAAAATTATCCGTTCATCAACTCTCACCCGTACACGTTTGATAGAAGCCGCCTCGCGAGTATTTGCCAGTTTAGGTGTTCAAGGAGCAACTACCCGTGAAATAGCTCGTGTTGCTGGTGTGAATGAGGTAACTTTATTTCGCCACTTTGCTAGCAAAGAACAACTTTTGGGAGCAGTAATCAAAAATGCTTTAGCGCTTCAGACAGAGGCTCTTGCACACTCCGAAGCCTGGACGCAGAATCTAAAAATTGATTTAAAACAGTATGCCATTCTTTACAATACTATGCTTGAGGCACAGGAAGACTTAATTCGTACCTTCATTGGAGAAGCCAAACGCCATCCGGAGGCAGCGAAACAAGTGATTCAAGAAGCTGCCAAGCCCTTAGAGGAAAAACTGGTAGCTTATCTGCAATCGAGTCAGAAACGAGGCACTGTTAAAGCAAACCTTGATCCTTTTCCAGCAGTCGATATGTTTACAGGAATGCTGTTAGCTGGAATGCTATGCCGCAGTGCAAAATTCAATCAAGGCAGCTATAGCTGTGATGACTATATTGAAACCTGTGTAGATATTTTTGTATGCGGTATCAGTGCTACTGTTCTCTGAGTTGTTAATAAATAATTACTTATACTGCAAACCATTGCACATGGAAGAGAGCGAAAAACTACCTCTGACGGGTATAACGATGCTTCACTCCAATGGGAAAATATTCGGAATCACCCATTGGGGCTAATGTAACTTGTGGTGTTTGATATTCTGGGGGAACATAATTAGCAAACTCGCTATTTAGGCGTAGCAGTTGTGAAAGAATGGAAGATGCGATCGCTTGTTTTTGATCTTCACTACCCTCTACCCCTGGTGCTAACTCTACAACCACAGATAAAAATCGGTTCTTATCAGCATCTTCCTTTACCTGCAATACAAATTTACCTGTCACCCATTCTTGAATTACTGGTTGCTCTAATCCCACCGTCACATTTTCTGGATAGATATTTGCGCCAAAGTAAGAAACTGTAAAGTTAGAACGGCCGAAGACATAAACGAAAGGTAGTTGATGAATACCTCTAGGTGAGTTTTGAGTATCACAACGAAGATTTTCGAGGGGATTAAATTCCCATTTTGCTAAAAATTGCAGCATGGCATCATAGCTAATTATTCCGCCAGTATCTAAGATGTCATAACGCACTAAGGGAATACCGTTATCTCCAGAAAACAACAATCCGCCATCTTGAACTTCAAAAAAGCGAGTGAAGGGATCATATTGTACTAGTGTAGGTAAACGCGATTCCCCAAATAAAGCTCTAGCTGCATCGGGATTTTGTGCCAAAAAACGGCGGATGCAGATACTTAAGGGTGTTTCATTACCCAAAACTCCTGCATCCGCAGTGCCGTAAAGTGATGCAAAATCATAGCAAGGATTTTGTGAACCAATTCTTTCGCCAACTAAACTCCGCCATTCTTCACTAAATACTTCTCCCGCCATCACTAACTTAATCTGATATTGCTGCCACTCTACACCACGAGCGATACCAGTATCAATCACATCTTTTAAAAATGGTGGGTATCCCAATAACACTACTTGTTCAAATGCTGAACCTAGTTCTTGCACAACTCGCAAGATTTCTTCTTTGTTGTTACCAGGAGTAATTACAGTGATGGGATAACCTTTGCTAGCAAGATAACGACAGCAATTAGTGGTGAATATTCCACCTACCCAAGTGCCCAAACTGAAACAAATCACAGCTAAAGTACGTCTAGTATCTGCATGAAAACTATCGTGAAAAATCTGTTCAAAGCGTGTGGTGATTTGGAGTTCATCTGTGAAAAAACGAGGCCAAAATGTGGGTTTCCCACTGGAACCTGATGAAGCAGCTATCATGTCGCACGCTTCTAATTGTCCGTTGCGGCACAAGTCAGCTAAAGGGTAACGCAGTATATAATTTTGTTTAGCGATCGCTGGTAATTTTTGAAACTCCTCTAAGGTTTGAATAGTTGCGGGATTAATTTCCCTCTCTGCTAAAAAAGCTTTGTAGGCAGGTACATTAGCCGCCACATCGTGAAATAAAGTTAAAGCTGCCGAACTTTGAGTGTTGAGATGCCGTTGCAGTATCGTTTCTAGGGGGGTAGACAAAAAATCTTCAAATGCTTTAATTGTTCGCTGTTGTCGTAGCTTGCGGTTCATGACGCTTGTTTTTATCCTGAAGTAGAACCAACACCGTTAAAATAATTCGTAATGACGCTCTCTGCAAGACGCTAGGCGTAACTTGCTTCTTTGCAGAAGTACGCAGAGTCGCTACGCTAACGTAATTCGTAATTCGTAGGATATCCGAAAATAAGGGTATGCGCGTTGTAGTTAATCAATAAAACCTTAATCTATCCTTGGGCACCATGCAGCTCTATTGCAGTAAACAACACACAAATAATGGTAATAACCGCTTTTGTACCCATTGTGGTGAGCCATTACCTCTTGCTGTGGGACAGGTGGTGGATAATCGCTATCAAATTATTCGTCATTTAGGACAAGGCGGCTTTGGACGCACCTATTTGGCGGAGGATATAAATAAATCCCATCAAACCTGTGTGCTGAAGGAATTTGCACCCCAAGTACAAGAACATCAAGATTTACAAAAAGCTAAAGAGTTATTTGAGCGAGAAGCAAATGTTCTAAAAAAACTTCAGCATCCACAAATTCCGCGTTTTCACGCCTCGCTACAAGTGAAGATAGGCGCTAAAGATTTTTTCTTTCTAGTGCAAGATTATGTGGATGGTGATAATTACTACCAACTATTAGAACAACGCGAGAGTCAAGGAAAGACTTTCAGTGAAGAGGAAGTAATCACCCTTTTGCAACAGATTTTACCTGTGTTATCCTACATCCACTCACAAGATGTAGTTCACCGTGATATCTCACCCGACAATTTGATTTGGCGGCGTTCTGATAATCTACCAGTGCTGATTGATTTTGGTGGTGTCAAGCAATTGCCAGCTTCTCAAGGTTTTTGGCGGACTAAGCTAGCTGAAAATAATACTTTACTGGGTAAAAAAGGCTACGCTCCAGAAGAACAGCTACGGCAGGGAAAAGCATTTTTTAGTAGTGATTTATATTCTTTAGCGGTAACATCACTGGTGTTACTTACAGGGAAAGAACCGCAAAAATTATACGACAGCTATCAGGGAATTTGGGGATGGAGAAAGGAAATTCGAGTTAGTCCCCAACTGGAAGCGGTGTTAAAAAGGATGCTGGCTTATAAACCGAGCGATCGCTACCAACGAGCCGAACAAATCCTCAAAGATTTACCATCGCCAACTGCAACTAAATCCGCAGGTAATTATATTACCACCAAGCTCAAGACGATGGTAGTTGCTCCGGGAAGACAACGCGCCAGCGCTGTTATGAGTAGATTCCAGAATAAAACCCAAGCGATTGCAAAACCAAGAACTTTGCCTGTTTGGATTCGCCCTTTTGTGATGAGTCTCGGCGGGACGGCTGTAGTTGTTTTAACTGGCGCAGGTGCTTGGGCGGTGGTAAATGCAGTCATTCGGAGTGTAACTTCAATCACTATTCCGTCAATTTCATTACCGCAAATTCCAGAATTTCCAAATCCGATTGGTAAACCAGTCAGCGATAAAGGAAAAAATAGTGATCTCCAGGAAATAGTCAGTCGTCGCCAACAGCTAGAAATTACTGAAGGATTTTTTATTCCTTTCGTAGATAATTTATTTTATACAAAAAATCCAGAACTAAAGGGACGTAGCCTCACATCTAAATCTGAAGACGCTGGTTTACGAGATGAATGGTCTGGTATTGCTAACGATTTGTTGAATAAAATAGAACAGGCTAACCTAAGTACAGCAGCTCGTCAGAAATTGGGTAAATACAGCCAAAAAGATTACGAAACATGGAGACGACAAGCACGATCAGGGCAGCTGGGGAACTATACAATTGATCAGCTGAACAAATACACAAATGAAAAATTTGATCGGTTGTTTTCTGATCAGCAGCGTTGGAAACTCAATCAACAGACTTTTGGTCAAATTTGGTATGCGATCGCAGCTGATCAAGTCAGTAAAGTACAATCTGGCAAGTAAGGGAATTGGGGACTGGGGAAGAATAACTAATAACAAATGACTAATGACTAATAACTAATGACTAAAATATATTGTTCTCAAGGACATGAAAATTCCCCAGGTAGTCGCTTTTGTCTCCAGTGTGGTGAAAAGTTGTTGGATACGCCCATGAGTTCTAGTATCCAACCGGGACTAACTTTAAGCGATCGTTATGTGATTGTGCGTCAAATTGGCCAGGGTGGCTTTGGACGCACTTATTTAGCTGAAGATGTCAACCGTTTCCGCGAACTTTGTGTTTTAAAGGAATTTTCTCCCCAAGTTCAAACCCCCTACGTTGTCGAAAAAGCTGAAGAACTCTTTAAGAGAGAAGCAAGTGTTCTTTATAAACTGCAACATCCCCAAATTCCCCGCTTCCGAGAACTGCTTCGCATGAACTTAGGGGGCAAAGAATATCTGTTTTTGGTGCAAGATTATGTAGAAGGAGAAACTTACAATTCTTTGTTAAATGCCCGCTTACAGCAGGGTTTGCGTTTTACAGAGACGGAAATACGCCAATTGTTGCAGCAAATTTTACCAGTCTTAGAGTATATCCATTCCATAGGCGTTATTCATCGAGATATATCTCCCGATAACTTAATGCTTCGCACTGTTGACAAACTGCCAGTGTTAATTGATTTTGGCGGTGTCAAACAAGTAGTAGCAACCGTTGCTTCCCAATATTATCAACCCGGCGTAGTTGCATCTTCGCCATCACCAACTCTATTGGGGAAGATAGGATTTGCTCCTCCAGAACAGATGCAAACTGGGTTGGTATCTCCCCACAGTGACTTGTATGCGATGGCCGCAACAATGTTGGTTTTGCTGACAGGAAAACAGCCCCAAGAATTAATTGATACCTACAATCTTACCTGGCAATGGCGACGCGAAGTAAGCCTGAGTCCAATTTTGGCACAGGTATTAGATAAAATGCTATCTGCCAGGCCAAGCGATCGCTATCAATCAGCCCGTCAAATACTCGAGGTTCTGAACCCGCCTCCAGCTAACTTTCCCCCAACTCAATATCCCACCCCACCACAACCTACATCCGCCACCGTCGCCGTCTCTCCACCTCCCCCATCCCCCTCATATCCTTCATCTCCACCTCCCTCCTGGTGGACACCAACAAAAATCTTCCTAGTGGCCGCGATCGTAGCTGGTACTGTTGGATTAATCTGGTGGGGAGTGAATAGCAGCCGAGATGTCGGGGAAGTCCAACCTAATCCTACAGGTAGCCCAGTTCCAACGAATGATCAACCAACCGATCCTTTAGCGCAATATTCACCAGCAGAACGGCAGCGTAAAGAAAAATTAAGCGATCGCCGTCAACAGTTGGGTATTGATGAGAGATTTTACATTAACTTAGTGAATCAAGTTTTTTGGGACAGAAATCCCAGTTTACGGGGACGCACTCTCAGCGATGGCCCTGAAGATGAGGGTTTGCGGGCAGAATGGGATAAAACAGCCTCAGAATTGCTAGAAAAACTAGCGCCACTAAGTGCTAATACACGCCGACAGCTTGGAACTTACACAAATGCTGAACGCGATCGCTGGAAAGTGGAAGTCAACAAAATCAACGTTGGTAGTCGTTCTTTATATGATTTGGGAGATGCCGCCTTCTTAAGTGTATTCCCTGAACAGCGCGGTAAAAATTCCCAAGATCAGCCCATTGGACAAGTTTGGTACGGATTTGTTAACGATAAACTCAGTGCTATCCTCGTCGGTAGCGCTTTCCAAAAGCTTGTCTTTGATCCGGGCGCTACTAGCAAAACAGTCAGTGGTACTCTCCAACCTGGTGGTGGTAAAGTATTCATTGCTGGACTTGCCAAAGACCAATCTCTAGAATTGAAGCTACAAGCAAATTCCCAAGTATTGTTATCAGTCTATTCACCTTCTGGCAAAATTCGATTTTTGGAAGATTCTACCCAGCGTAGTTTGTCAACTAAATTACCCGAAAACGGATTTTACGAGTTTTCCGTGGTTTCTACAACATCGAAACCAGTAGATTATCAACTCACCATTACAGCAGAAAATCCCACCCCAATTTCCACTCCTACACCAACTCCCATAGAAACAGTCACTCCTACACCAACTCCCACCCCTACATCAACTCCCATAGAAACAGTCACTCCTACACCAATCACCCCTACACCAACTCCCACAGAAGCAGTCACTCCTACACCGGCACAGTAAATATAAGCCTTATAAGCTTTTTTATAATAGCTCCACTTTTAAAACATCCTTTAAGCGCGTCTATGATACACTAACCTCTAAATGTTTGAAATAATCAAACTCATATAAAAATATGAAATTAAATATCTATTCTGATAAGAATTATCTTTCTAATGGAATAAGAGCAGTTCCAATGCTTTATCCCTTTTGGAAAGAATTTATTCCTAATCAAAAATACCCTTGGAATAGAATTCATCACAATTATATAGAGGTCGGTAATTCCCTTTTTAACATGACTTCTTTAAAGGAAGCTGACTTAGCAATTATGCCTGCAAACTGGAGAGCGATCAGAGGAGAAAGCTGGAGAGATAAAGTTAATAAACAAGCACAAGATATATCTATGCAATTTGCCGAAAAAGTAGCTAATATCGGCAAAGAAATAGTTGTTTTTTTCGCGGGCGATTGTTGTGCCGAAAAAGTACCTATAAAAAATGCAACAATAATCCGGCCTGCGGTATATCGCTCCCAAAAGAGGCAAAAGGATATTATTATTCCTGCTTTAGTGGAAGATTATGTTAAAGAATATTTGGGAGGTCTAATTTCTATCAGGCAGAAATCTGCTAAACCTGTTGTTGGATTTTGTGGTTTAGCACAACCAGATTCTTGGGATCTTAAACTGAAAGCATTTACATATCACGGATTGATGTTAAGTAAATCATTAAAGCTTGGAGTTTCGCCTTACAAGGGAAAAATTCTGCGTAATCAAGCTATGAGAATACTTGCAGACAGCCCATCATTAGTGAATACAAACTTTATTATCACAGAAGGATCACAATCAGTATATCTAACTACACAAGACCCAGATAAAAGACAAAAGACTCGTGCTGAATTTGTGAAAAATATGGTCGAGAGCGACTACAATTTGTGTTGTCGCGGCTCTGCAAACTATTCCATTCGACTATATGAAACCCTCAGTTGTGGTCGGATTCCAGTTTTTATCGATACAGACTGCGTTTTACCTTACGATTCTGTTATTGACTGGAAAAAGTATTGCGTCTGGATAGATGAGAAAGAAATACCATATATTGCAGAGAAAGTAGCTGAATTTCATAGCAATATCTCAGATAAAGAATTCATAGATTTGCAGCATGAATGCCGCAAGCTCTGGAAGAATTGGCTTTCTTCTGAGGGATTTTTTACTAATTTTCATCTTCATTTTCAGGCAAATAACACTAGTATCGCTACGCATAATTTGTAATTCGTAATTCCTATACCTTGGTCTTTTTATTCTAGCGATCGCTGGCTGGTAAGCATGGATTTCTAGCCATTTACAGATATAAACTGCTTTTGCTGGATAAAAATAACAAAATACTAATTCACATTAACTTGAAAGATAAAAACAAATCTATTACCAGATGCCCTTCTTCGTAATGCAGAGGCATTTAATCATAGGACTTACGCAAAATATCTCTCAAACTCTAATTTCTCCGTGCAGCGCCAGTTGCTACGCTGCGGGAACGCTAAGAGCGTAGCTTGCTTCCCCGTAGGAGTACAAGTCGGGGAACCGCAAGGGCGCACTGGCTTCTCTGTGCCTCTGCGGTAGCCTGCGGCAAGCCGAAGCGTCTACGTTATTCAGTAACTCATGCGTAAGTCCTAAATCAAAGTCTGTTGGTAAATCTGGTTTACGGTAATGTTGAAAAATTTGATAAATCTGAAATTAGCGCTTCTTTAATAAGAAAATACTTTTTTACCAAACAATTTGATATTGAAATCTAACTTAATGACAGTACTACCTGATCTGAAATATATCGCAACATTTACTCAAAAGTTAGTATTCTTGAAAATAATATCGAAATTAAATTCTACAAACATATTACAAATTATTACAAACTGCGTTAATCTGCATTGAACTGATGAATAGTTCTTTGACTGAGGCTGAACTTAACATATTAGTGAGAAAATCAGGATAAATAATATGGCATTTATTTTTGGCAATACAAGTGCCGACAATCTCTCTGGGACTTCGGGAAATGACACGATAGTTGGTTGGGCTGTTGGTAGTAATGCCAATAGTACCTCTGGTAACGACACCTTGAATGGTGCAGCTGGTAACGATTCCCTCGCTGGTGGAACAGCGAATGACAGTCTAATCGGTGGTGCAGGCAATGACACACTTGATGGAGGCACGGGAAACGACACTCTAATCGGTGATGCAGGTAATGACACCTTCAGAGGCAGTAGGGGTAACGACAGCATTAATGGCGGAGATGGCAATGATACCGCAGACTACAGTCAACTAGGTCAAACCATTACCTTGTCAGGTGTCGGAACCATTCAAAAAGCTGGTGGATTGGGGCAAGACCAACTGTTTAGAGTAGAAAGAGTTATTGCTGATGCTAATGTTGCCAACAACACTATAGATGCATCCCAATCTTTGCCTGGGGTAGCTATCAGTGTTAATTTAAGAACCCAAAGTTTGGCTGCCAATAACGTTCCTGGTTTGGGATCATTGTCATTTACCGCAGTCAACTTTGACAATGTCAAAGGCACAAATGCAAATGACACCATTGTTGGTGATAACCAAAATAACCAATTGTTTGGTAATAATGGCAATGACACACTTGATGGGGGCTTGGGTACTGACACTTTGAATGGGGGAGCAGGCGACGACACTTACCTCATTGACAGTACTACCGACACTATTACAGAGGCTGCGAATTCAGGCACAGATACCGTTCGGTCTTCTGTCACCTACACACTACGCGCCAATCTAGAGAACCTGACGCTGAGGGAAGGTGGCAACATCACCGGAACAGGTAACAATCTTAGCAACTTTATCTTTGGTAATACTTCTAACAACACTTTGAATGGCGGAGGAGGTAATGATACTTTAGATGGTAGTAATGGCAATGACATCCTCAATGGTGGCGACGGCAATGATAGCCTACAGGGCGGGCCAGGCAATGAGGTACTCAATGGAGGGTCTGGAAACGACATCCTCATCGGTGTTTTCCCTGGTAGTCCGCTTCCACCTGGATTAGGAGAAACTGATAACTTTACTGGCGGGGCTGGGGTAGATAGATTTATCCTAGGGGACATAGTGAATGTTTTCTACGACGATAACAACACTGCAAGTCCTGGTTTTGGCGACTTGGCTAGTATTACTGACTTCGACTCTAGCCAAGATCAAATTGAACTCAAAGGAGCTCCACAGGACTACCGCCTGCAAGTTATTGGAAATAACACACGATTATTGTTAGACAAACCGGGAGGAGAGCAAGATGAGATCATAGGTATTCTGCAAGAGAAAACCAATCTCAGACTTGATAGTGATGACTTCCTTTTTTATGAGCGAGAAAATGCTGGAGAAGGTACAAACAACTCACTAAACAGCGCTGAAGGATTAGGTTCCTTATCATCAGGCTCAAACATTAATCTCTCAGCCCAGTTGGGAACAGTTCAACCAGGGGATAATTCCGATTTCGACTTTTTTACATTTTCTTTAGCAAATTCAGCAACTGTCACTATCAGTACGCTGACATCTGGAGATACAGTTCTTGGCCTGTTTAACAGTGCTGGAACTTTATTAGAAAGTAACGATGATAATGCCCGTGACTTGGAGTCATTAATCACCACTTCACTAAGCGCAGGTACGTACTCCGTTTCAGTGAGTAAATTTGCTTTCTTGCCTGAAGATGGCGGAATTTTCTCTGGTAACAGTTCTAGTCCTGATTTTTCTTATACCCTAGAAGTCAGTTTGGCATAAGAAATAACTCATCAGGTTTGTTGACTGTTAACTGTCAGCAGTCAACAGTCAACACAGAAAAATGTGCAACTTAGATGGGCGATAGCTTAGTTGTTTTTCGATTTCTTCTATTGGCGGCGCTGGTAGATGTTTTTGTTGCCGCAGGTCTGGGTTTCCTGTTCGGGCTGGGCGTTTTCTACTCATGATGTAATTTAAGAACATCTTGATTGATGTTCTTAAATTACATTTTACGGTTTCTTTTTGCTTAAGTTGACACCAATAAGCATTGCTGTGCCTTTATGAGAAATCTATATAACTCCAGACTGGATTTTGATAGTTCTGCTATAAGCCTTCTGATAGTGATTTCGCTAAAGAAAAGAGTTTAGGCTGGAGATGTTTAGTTATAAAAATGAGAGGTAATAGTTATGCCTGGTGGACATGCAAGCCATAAAAGCACTTCCAATAAACCCAATATTAATGCTAATGGAGTAATTGATGATGCTGCTGATGAATCATTAAACCCTGATGATCTCCTGTCTGAGGAGCAAACCAACACAGAAGTCCATAGAGTCGAAGAAAGTGTCAAGTATCCTCCTGCTACTGAACGGCCAGGTGAAGAATCAAATACTAGTACCTAAAGTAACTATAGCGTTTCTCGTTTACGTGAGGTACATCCGTAGGGGCACAGCACTGCTGTGCCTTTAGACTTCGGAGTATAAGGTTGTACCGCATTTGAATGGGAACTTGCTATATAGGAATTATATTTGATTTGATTTTTGAAATACCCGTAGTAGCGTGGCAAGGCTAAAATAGTGCATTAAACGTTAACTGTTAACGGTCATCAGCCTTCATTTGAATATACAAAAATCCCCCTCTATACCGTTAGGTAAGAGGGGGAGATGGCTAAGTCAGAGGATTTAAAAATGTTCAACCAAATTTACTAGCGGTTGAGGCTATGAGGAATGCTCCATAGGTAAGGATGTAGCCAACTGTGAAGTGAGCTAGACCTACTAACCAACCCTGGACAATAGACAGAGCAACAGGCTTATCTTTCCAGCGAACTAAGTTAGCCAAAGGAGTGCGTTCGTGTGCCCAAACTAAGGTTTCAATTAACTCTTGCCAGTACCCACGCCAGGCAATCAAGAACATGAAACCAGTTGCCCAAACCAAGTGTCCAAAGAGGAACATCCAAGCCCAGACAGACAAATTGTTTGTGCCGTAGGGGTTATAACCGTTAATTAACTGAGCGGAGTTAGCCCAGAGGTAATCACGGAACCAACCCATCAGGTATGTGGAATTCTCATTGAATTGAGCGACGTTACCTTGCCAAACACCTAGATGCTTCCAGTGCCAATAGAAAGTTACCCAACCAAGGAGATTCAGCATCCAGAACATAGCGAGATAAAAAGACTGTTCCCAAGAGGAAGTTTGGCAAGTACCGCCCCTACCAGGCCCATCGCAGGGGAAGGTATAGCCGAAGTCCTTTTTATCAGGCATCAATTTGGTACCACGGGCATCCAATGCGCCCTTGACACAAATTAACGTGGTGGTGTGCAAACCTAAAGCGATCGCATGATGAACCAGAAAATCACCAGGCCCAATCGTCAAGAACAGGGAGTTAGTGCCAGAGTTGATTGCTTCTGTCCAGCCTGGTAACCAGACGTTACCGTAGTTGGGCCAAGCTGTGTAGGCGATACTATCTGGGTTAGATAATAAAGTATCCATCCCATACATCAGTTTCCCGTGAGCAGATTGGATGAATTGAGCAAATACTGGCTCAATCAAAATTTGCTTTTCAGGAGTGCCAAAGGCAACAACAACGTCGTTGTGGACGTACAGACCGAGGGTGTGGAAACCTAAGAATAGCGACACCCAACTCAAGTGTGAAATAATCGCTTCTTTATGCTGAAGGACACGCTCAAGTACGTTACCTTTGTTCTGCTCGGGGTCATAATCTCGAACCCAGAAGATGCCAGCATGGGCAAACGCACCAATCATCAGGAAGCCAGCAATGTACTGGTGATGGGTATACAGCGCCGCCTGTGTGGTGTAGTCCTTAGCCATGAAGGCGTAAGGAGGCAGCGAATACATGTGTTGCGCTACCAATGATAATGCAGTACCTAACGCTGCCAGGTGTATGGACAACTGGAAGTGCAGGGAGTTGTTGTAGGTGTCGTACAGGCCTTGGTGTGGTAAGTTAAACTGACCTTCAGTTTGGACACCAAAGAAATTTCTGGCGTTGAGCATCTCTTTGATGCTGTGACCAATGCCGAAGTTAGTCCGGTACTGGTGACCAGCGACAATGAAGATAACTGCGATCGCTAAATGGTGATGAGCCATATCGGTCAGCCATAGCGATTCAGTTTGGGGATGAAAACCGCCCAAAAAAGTCAGTATTGCCGTCCCTGCGCCTTGAGATGTGCCAAACAAATGCCCTGCTGTATCAGGACTCTGCGCGTAAACACCCCAATCCCCTCTCCAAAAAGGTGCTAAACCTGCTGGATGAGGTAAGGTAGTCAGGAAATTTTCCCAACCAACATGAACACCGCGAGATTCGGGAATAGCAACGTGAACAAGGTGTCCGGCCCAAGCCAGAGAACTAACACCAAACAAACCTGCTAGGTGGTGATTCAGGCGAGGTTCAGCACTCTTGAACCAAGCCAAGCTAGGACGGTACTTGGGTTGCAAGTGCAGCCAACCAGCAAACAAAAATAACGCTGCTAACAGCAACAAGAACACTGAACCCTGGTAAAGGTCACTGTTTGTCCGCATCCCAATGGTGTACCACCAGTGGTAGACACCAGAGTAAGCAATGTTAACAGGATGGTTAGCGCCCCCTTGGGTAAAAGCTTCTATTGCTGGTTTACCAAAATGAGGGTCCCAAATCGCGTGGGCAATGGGACGAATATGAAGGGGATCTTTAATCCACTGTTCAAAATTACCTTGCCAGGCTACGTGGAACAATAGACTAGATGCCCACAGAAAAATGATTGCCACGTGACCAAAGTGAGTAGCGAAAATCTTTTGGTAAAGATTTTCCTCGGTCATGCCATCATGGCTTTCAAAATCATTTCCTGTAGCCATCGCGTACCAGATCCGACGTGTAGTCGGGTCTTGTGCGAGATCCTGGTTAAATTTAGGATATTTTGTGGCCATGCAATTTAATTACATCTCCTTAAACGCTAATCCAAGTTGCTAGTTCTAATGAGCCAGCAACTTTTTGCAATTGAATCAGCACCCTTTCAGCCTTAAATTGGAGGTTAATCTAATCTAAATAGCAAAAGCTGGTGAGTATTGAGGGTAAAACAGGCTTAATTCTTGGACTTACATCCTTAGGCGGTATGATGCAATTCATTTCCATACAAAGTAATAAACTAATTAATGACTACCCTTTCCATCTAACTTTCGGAGGATATTTGCATTAAGTGAATTTGTAGTCTTAAATACAATCCATAAGCCACAAAGATTAGCAAATATTTCATGAAATGACCTTAACATTTTGTAAAAATATTGCATAACAACAATATTGATTTTTTTTGCAATATATAACAAAATATTAAGTTTGAGTTTGCGAAAAACTTAGTAAGCTGTGATACCAACAGTTTGTATTTTTATTAATTGAAATGGACATTTTAATAGTTGAAGATGAACCAGAAATTGCTCATTTAATCCAACTATCTTTAGAAAAAGAAGGATTTTTTTGTCGCATTAGCCGCGATGGTGTGAATGCCTTGCAGATGTTTCAGGAGCAACTACCTGATTTAATCATTCTAGATTTAATGATTCCTGGTTTGGATGGGTTGGAGGTTTGTGCCAGAATTCGCCAGAAACCAGGTGCAAAAGATCCTTACATTTTGATGCTCACGGCTAAGGGTGAGGAAATTGATCGCGTGATTGGTTTGTCTACAGGTGCTGACGATTACATGGTCAAACCTTTTAGCCCCAGAGAATTGGTAGCTAGAGTGCGGGCACTATTGCGGCGTAGCCTCCGGCAAGGGGGACAACATCAAGTCAATCGTACGCAACACTTTATTGTCAATGTAGAGCAGCGCACTGCTAGTCGTCAGCTGAATTCTCAAGAGGTTGAAGTTTTGGACTTAACTACCCTAGAATTTAACTTGCTAACTACATTTGTCAGCAATCCTGGTCGAGTTTGGAACCGCACTCAACTAATTGATAAACTTTGGGGAGATAACTTTTTTGGCGATGAACGAGTAGTAGATACTCATGTAGCTCGGTTGCGAAAAAAGATTGAGCCTGATTCGGCAAATCCTACTTTTATTAAAACTGTTGTTGGGGTTGGCTATAAATTTGAAGATCCTCTGGTAGCGTAAATGTTATGAAGATGGGGCTGAGAGAGCGCTTATTTTTCTCCCATTTAGTAGTAATGATTGTGGGGGTAGCTAGTCTAGTAAGCATCAGCAAAATCTCTTCCCCCCACTTGTTTATCTTGCATTTGGAACGATTAGAAAATCAGGGGTTCAACTTAATCAATGTTCGTACTAAATTGGTTACAGGATTTGAATTTGCTTGGCAGCGAAGCACTATTTGGTCAGTCTTAGTTGGTAGCACCGCAGCTGGAGGATTGAGTTACTGGGTGTCCAGACGAATTATGCAACGCTTGACGGAGATGGAACAAATCACCCAAAAATTTGCTGCTGGTCAGATGGATGCACGATTACCTCTGTCTGACATTCCAGAACTTAATAGACTGGGTGCTAGTTTCAACCGAATGGCAGCCAGTTTAGAAGGAGTAGAAGCGCGGCGGCAAGAAGTGATTGGAGACATGACCCATGAACTACGGACACCATTAACAGTTGTGCGCGGTTACTTGGAAGAATTGGCTGATGGGGAAATTGAAGCGTCTCCTGAAATTTATCGGCGTTTAGCTAAAGAAACTAGGCGTTTAGAGCGGTTGGTGAACGATTTACAAGAACTGTCTAAGGCAGAAGCTGGTTATTTGCCAATTAATATACAACGGGTAAATCTGCGTCCGTTGTTAGAGTCATTAGTGGAGAAATTCACCGACCAACTGTTGGAAGATGGGCCAGTTCTGCTCTTACAATGTCCATCTGTGCTACCTCCTGTGTTGGCAGATATTGACCGGACAGAACAGGTGTTGGTTAATTTGCTAGGTAATGCAGTGCGTTACACTAACGAAGGTTCAATTACCATTCGTGTTGGAACTGAAGCATTTCGACTCTGGATTGCGGTTATAGATACAGGTATTGGTATCGCTCCAGAAAATTTGCCCCATGTGTTTGAACGCTTCTGGCGAGCCGACCAATCACGCGATCGCCATTCGGGAGGTACTGGTGTTGGCTTAACTATTTCCCATCGTTTGATTGAATTACAAGGCGGTGAGATTCAGGTAGAAAGCGAGTTGGGAGTTGGCAGTACGTTTCGGTTTTTTCTGCCTTTGGCTTAAGTTGAGTCAAAATCTGGAGATACAAAGGATTGACATAAGCTAGTCACGGTTGTGTCATACCTAATTGCTAATTTGAAGGTATCCAAAATCTTATTTTTTGAATAGATGCCAAGATTTTGGAATTGCATTGAATATGTTGATTTGGCATTTGGGTATAATTTTGTATGTCTCCTTTTGTTCTGGCTGCTTTTTTAGTTAGTTTACTCAGTGTTTCGGGTTATGCTGCGATCGCCTACCTGTTCCCTCAAAATCGTTCCCAAGACTGAGCAAATAACAATCTTTTGCTATTTTTGGTTTACTATTGCGATCGCAAACCCGTCGTATCCTTTGCTGCCTACAGTCTGGATCGCCGTAGCGCTGAGGCGTCGCTCAGAGGCAAGCTGTTCGTTGAAGCGACGCACCCCTTGGACATTAGGATCGTTACTAGTGGCATCAACCACTGCTCCGTTACGCACAACATTATCGGCGATGATCAGGCTGCCGCGACGGGAAAGCTTGAGCGCCCATGTCAAGTAATCTGGATTGTTTGGTTTATCTGCGTCAATAAAAATCAGGTCAAATGTATGACCCTCTGCGGCGATATCTGGCAGCGTAGAGAGTGCCTGTCCGAGGCGCAGGTCAACAATGTCGGATAGACCAGCGTGGGCGATGTTGGCACGGGCGACTTCGGCGTGCTTTGGGTTAGCTTCAAGCGTAATCAGACGGCCGTCGCTGGGTAACGCCCGTGCTAGCCAGATAGTACTGTAGCCGCCTAGCGTGCCAATCTCTAGGATGGTTCGCGCCTCTTGGATTTGCGCCAACAGCAGCAGCAGTTTGCCCTGGTTTGGTGAAACGTTATGCGGTGGCAGTCCGGCTGCGGCGCTGGTCTGGAGAGCTACATCCAGCACAGGATCGGGCGGCACAAGCAAATCGGTAAAGTAATCATCGACCGCAGTCCATTCTTCCTGAGTCATCTCATGTATCAACTCGCAATAAAATAGTCGAGATTACGTGTCTGAAGTTGCTTCATTGGAGAGTATTTTAACATTCATCTGGAAAATAAGAGTTACGCGTTTCAATCCCTAATAGGGATTTTGATTAATTGCAATTTGTGGTCTTCCATACCGCACTCACCAGCACTACCACGTTTCAATCCCTAATAGGGATTTTGATTAATTGCAATGCTTCAAGAGTTGCCAGATGCCAATGGGTAGCCCGGTTTCAATCCCTAATAGGGATTTTGATTAATTGCAATTCCACTGCTTGATCTATCTTCTTTATTACCGTGAGTGGTTTCAATCCCTAATAGGGATTTTGATTAATTGCAATAGTTTTATTTACCTGTCAACAGGTGGTTACTTAAGTTTCAATCCCTAATAGGGATTTTGATTAATTGCAATAGCGGGAGCCTGAAAGCCAAGCTATATTTAGTTTTCAAGGTGCGGTTGCGCGATTCTAGAGCCATCATAGCATTAGAGAATTTGTTTGGAAAGAGTGCCGGAAAACCTTAAAAGTTGAAACTCACCTTTTGTAAGTATTTCAAAGATTGCGCGGATGGCAATTGGTGAATTAGCGGGGTGAAATGCTTGCTGGTGTTGAGATAGAAGCACTTTTTTGGGGCTGTAGAATTTGTACATCTACCCTTTCGCGCACATAACCACCAAAGGTTCCGCGAAAATCATGAATGTTAGCTTTATCCCAGCGATCGCCTATATTATCATGCGTCACTATTCTGTCTAAGTTAACGCATAGGCGCTTCTCTACGAGACGCTACGCGAACGCCTTCCCCAGGATAGGAACGTAGAGTAAAAACGAATGAGATTAAAATCGCTGACCTGTAGTCACTTCAAATCTAACTTCTCCTTGGTCGCTAATTCCTAAGTCGCCTCGAATCAGCCCAAAAGATGAATTGACTCGCAATCCTAAGCCGTAACCAAAGCCACTTCCAGGTTTGTCTCGCAGCACTCCTGGTTCTCCTAGCACGGTTTCGCTAGAGCCGAAATCTAAGGCTAAGTCAGTAAAGAGAACTCCCCCTATTGACTGAAAAAGTGGAAAACGATATTCAATGGAAGCTAAACCATAACTCCGACCACTGGCAATTTTACCATAACCGTAACCTCTGACAGAATCTAGCCCACCAATATTAAAGGCATCAGCTGGTGGAAAGTCTCCAATGGTCGTACCAATTTGTAAGTTAATAGCCAACATTTCTGGATTGTCGGTTGGTCTACCATTACCTATCCAACTGACTGGTAAATACTGAATATAGTCTCCTTGTAGGCGGTTGCTGGAAATATTGCCCAGTCCAATGGGAATCGCTTGTTCTGTGCTGAAGGTGAGGATTGATCCTTGAGTCGGATTGTCTCGGCGATCGCGTTGATCTCTGGATACAGCAAATGATACTGTAAATAGGTCATCAATTCCAGTACCGCTAACAGATAGGGGACTACCTAATCTATCGACCTGTGCAACATTATATTCTTGATCGCGTAGGCTAATCCGGGTATAGTTGAGAGCCACGGTTGTATCCCAGTCATCAAAAGAGCGTAAGAGTCCTACAGAACCGCCAAACCTTCCCTCTCGCACTTTGTTGCCGTTAGACAATCTGATATCTTCGTTGAAAGTTCCCGATATATTTCGACTACGAAAACCTCTAATGCTATAGCCTAAACGGTTTGGTTCTTCAGGACGATAACGACTAGTGAATTGACCATTAAACTGGACATCTTTACTGCTGAACTGCACAGTTGTATCTAATTTATCGTTCAAACCACTAATATTTGCATCTTTGTAACCTACCCGCCCGTATAGCCCAACATCTTCATTATTACCGCCTCCTAAGATGAAAGAAGGGAAGCTACGCTCTTTGATTTCATAAATGATATTAATACTAGAAGCATCTTCTTCAAAGTAAACATTGACTTGATTAAATGACTCTAATCTCCTCAATCGTTGTAAGTCTGCTTGAAGTAAATCCTCACGGAATACCTGACCTGGTTTGAGTCTCAGCAAACCAATGATAAAATCTGTCTGAGTCCGCCCTTTGATTGGCTGACCTTTGTCATCAAACAATTCATCTTTGCCATTAATAAAACGAATCTGGATGTCTTTGACAACTTTTTGGGAAATTTCAAACGTCTGGCTATCTCCTAAAGTTGTTCCTATATAATCACCATATTTGGCATAACCTCCTTCTATATGAATCGTTGCTTTTGGGGTCACAATACCACTAGCCTCATCTTGAGTAAGAGGTTGCGAGTCTGCAAGAGCCTGTGGATTTTCCCCACCCACTAACATTACTGGGATGCCTACGGCGGCAAGCAACGCAACTACAGTTATTTGAACTCGCATATTGGAAATTCGTTAGTGTTATTAAGTTTACAGCATAGAGCGGATCTCTTGTGCGTAAGTTCTATATCAACCTTGCTATTGGTTATCCCAAAAGACGGTTGCTTGTTTTGCCAGTACTTAGTATAGTCTGTCAGACTATTTTCAAATTGCGATGACCTCCAGACCATCGCCTCCGGGGGGCGATTACGCCATCGCTCTTGATAAAGTCCTCAAAGGTTTAGAAGTTGCGCTGCTGCTAGGAGAGGGTATAGTCTGGGAAATAGAACCTCTTCCCGAAAGCTATGAAAGAGAAATACTCAGATTTAAAGCTCTTGTTTGGCTTTTTTATAGATAATTAAAATGGGGAATTATCTGTTAAATCCACTTACACATAAAAAGCCATGAGAGAAAAACCTAAACAACAAATGCGTATATGGGCGATGTTGTGTCATTTCTCGGCTTTGTTAGGGTGGATATTATTGTTTTTTTTAGTGTTTATTGGTATTCCTGTATATTTACCCCTAAACCTTTTAGTTCCAGTCATGATTTGGCGATGTAAAAAAGCACAGTATCCCTGGATTGATTTACAAGGAAAGGAATCTATAAATTTTCAAATTTCTTTAACATTATATACCTTCATTGTCATAGTAATATCCTTAATTTTGCTGTTAACTAGATTTAGTATGGCAGTAACTACCAATGGTTCATTTAATGAAATAAAAAATACTTTAGATAGTTTATTAACTGTACTTATGTCATTAGCTTTATTCAAATTGGTATTACAATTGTTTGTAGTGACTTTTGCTGCTATTAAAGCTTACAATGGAGAGCATTATCGCTACCCATTGACTATTAGAGTTTTACGATAAAAAAGGTATGATAAAACTTATTACGAACGAAGAACATCACAAAAATCAGGGAATAAAAATTATATGATTGGAGTTGCGATCGCAGGCACTGGATTTGGTCAAAAAGTCCACATACCGGGATTTCAAGCACATCCTCAAACTGAAGTAGTTGCTGTTTATCACCGAGATATAAATAAAGCTAAAGCCATAGCAGAATCCTATAATATTCACCACGCCTCCGACTCACTTGCTGATATTGTGGCATTACCTCAAGTGCAAGCAGTCAGTATCTCTACACCGCCATTTTTGCACTATGAAATGGCAAAAACCGTATTGCAAGCTGGGAAACATTTATTACTAGAAAAACCCACAGCGTTAAATGCAGTTGAAGCTAAAGAACTTTATCAGTTAGCTAAAGCAAAAGGCGTTATTGCAACTGTAGACTTTGAATTTCGCTTTGTACCAGCATGGCAGTTGTTTGCTAAACTATTATCAGAAAATTATGTGGGTAAGTTGCGCCTAATTAAAATTGATTGGTTAGGTTCTTCTCGTGCTGATACTTCACGCGCTTGGAATTGGTATTCTGATAAAGAGAAAGGAGGCGGTGCATTGGGATCTTTGGGTTCTCACGCCTTCGATTACATTCACTGGTTATTTGGGCCAGTCCATAGATTAAGCGCCCATTTAAATACTGCGATTCCCACACGAGTTGACCCTGTTAGTGGGGAATCTAAGCTAGTTAATACAGATGATAACTGTATATTAACCTTAGAATTAGCGAATGGTACACCTTGCCAACTTTCTATCAGTGCAGTTGTTCACGCACCAAGAACCCATTGGGTAGAAGTATATGGCGATCGCGGTACATTAATTGTGGGCAGTGAAAATCAAAAAGATTATATACATGGTTTTCGTGTTTGGGGTTCCCAGCCAGGTAAACCTCTAACGGAAATAGAAATACCGAATCGGTTAATTTTTCCCAAAAATTATGCTGATGGGCGCATTTCAGCATTTATCCGCGTAGTAGACCAATGGGTGCAGGGAATTGACCGCAATCAGGAAATTACACCATCGCTACGAGAAGGAATTTATTCTCAATTGTTGATGGATTTATCTCATGAATCTCATACAAAAGCGAGTTGGGTAGATGTACCAAGCTTGGAAGAGTTTATTAGTAATTAAAGATAAAATGAGCAAAACTCCCCGCATTCGTATCCCGCCAGAAGTGAAAAAATATGTTTTTCAACGTGACAAATATCAATGTCAAAGCTGCGGTAAAACTACTATAGAAACTAACCTCAGTATTGACCATATAATTCCCCTCTTTCGTGGTGGTCAAAATGATATTAGCAATCTACAAACCCTCTGTTTAACCTGCAATCAGCAGAAATCAAGCAACATTGATTCTCGCTTTCAGCGATATTTTCAGCTTTAGGTTAGGATTGGATGAGCTATTAATTTCTCACGATCTATGCCTCAAAATCACAATAGCAATTCTCTAAGATTCTTCAATACTAAATAAAACTACGATTTTCTACCTCTTTGCGGTCATAGCTGTTTTAGCAGTATCCTTTCCTTGGTTATATGAGATTAAAACGAAAGCTGGGATCGATATATCACGTGGACGCCATGCAGGAACGTTTTTTGAAAAACATACCCGTGGACTCTTCAGGTGTGAGTGGCTTTATCCGTACCATTGCGATCGCTCCCAAGTTAAGTAAAGCCAACTAAAAAGAAAAGGGGAAATTTTCCCCTTCTCTGTGTGAAATTTTTACCGTCTTACCCTACATTTATCTCAACTGATTTGAGATTACGCTGACATCAACGGCTAACTTTTTGCCCAACTTGAGCAACTGAAGACACTGATTATCTGCTTCATTCCCAAGGCTAGTAATACACACCGACGCTATCTGACTTTGCAGACAACTAAAATAGAGTTCTTGCGATCGCTGTAGGGAAATGTCAATATTTAGTTGATCCCCGACATCAATCAATCGCTCCAATAATTGGATATCTGCATTAAAACTACCATTGGCATCGTGTAACAATTGCCAAAGCGATCGCGCAATTAACTGTTCCAACATCTGCTTACCGTCGGGAATATTCAGCCGACAACGCAGATGTTTTGCTTCAGTAGCGATCGCTTCCAATTCTAATATGTGACTCCAACTCTTTTGGGGATCAGCGATATCTTGCTCAAGCGATCGTAATGTCATCAGACAGCGATGCCCTAAAGCAATATCGGCTGCTACCTGCAATTCTTGTGGTACTGCTATTTCATCTCGATGAAACGCCATCAGCACACCATAATTATCACGGTACGCTTGAGTATACAACTGTCCTAAACGTGTCAGCGTTTCCTCACTCAGCAGCCGCATAATCCGGTGGCGTTCTTCAGCAAATAGATTTTGCAAGTTGAAAGCTTCTTCGCCAAATAGCTGTGTCATCGCCAAGATAGTATGAGCTGCACTAGCTTGTTTTAGTGCGCCGAACAGCTTTTCTTTTAATTGGCTGTAGTCACGCCGCCCAGTAAATTGTTGAATACAGCAGTGGAAATCCCAGCCTCCCAAATGGAGAACCGCAAATACCAAATGCTCGCTTTCCCAAGTAATCTCTGATACCAGCTTTAAATTTCCTACAGCCAGAGTTAGCGATCCCATGCGTTGCAGCTGGTAATCTAGCTCATTAGCAGCGTAGCAATAAACCTTTTTCTGGTAACGCTGAGACTGTTTGTCCGCAGCATCTTTTCTAGGCAAATTGTGCGTTTCTGCTGGTTTGTGATTGGTAAATAGGGAAGTAATGGCGTAATGGGCTGCTACTTGCTTAAAGCCAAGCTGGGCAGTTAACACGAGTTGCCGATAAATTTCGCCACCGTGTTTGAAGTCATCGACATTGCTGGGGGCTAAACCAAGACGTTTGACGAAGCCCTTTTCCAACTGCACACCAGCCACTTCCCCTGCCAATTCCAAAGCACGGCCGGCGTAGCGCAAAATTTGTGTCCCCTCTGGACGAGAAATTTCTTCAAAAAACCAACCGCAACTAGTGAACATCAACAAAGCGTGACGCTGCATTTCCAATAGCCGTAGTGCGTCTACTTGTTCGGCTGCGGTTAGTTTGTGGGTTTGATGACGGGCTAGGAAACGGTTGACATTGGTAGCAGAGCGATCGCGCATTACTTGGATATATTCATCTCGTGCAAGCCAGGGATCGCGAAATAACTGTCCTCCATGTTCCTCATACACCCCTGTTAACTGATCCCGCAGCCAATTTAGGGCATCGCGTAGGGGACGACGCCATTTCTGATGCCAAATGCTACCTTCTCCACCGCAACCACAGTCATCCTGCCACCTATCTACACCGTGAGCGCAACTCCAGGCTGTGACTGATTTTAATTCCACTTCCCAACCAGGAGAATTTAAGCTGAGGTAGTGGGCGAAGTTGGTTACTGTCCAACCCTGTTGAGGAAACTCTTTAGTAAAAGCGTAGGCTAAAGTTTTCTCAGTTCCCTTCTTGTGATGTCCGAAGGTTTCGCCATCCGTTGCCACAGAGATTAACTGTGTTGGCCGATGATCCCCACGCACAGCCGAACCGATACGTCCAGCAAAGTGACTGGAATTATAAACGACATCACTAAAACCCATATCCCGCGATATCGGGCCATCGTAAAAGAAGATATCAATGTAGGGAAGTGGGGAGTCGTTACCATCCCCATTCCCCTCCTTGATTGCACTTAGAGGTGAAGATGAAGTGTTTAGTGTGGGCTTCAAATAACAACGATAGGGACGGGTGGGATCAATCTGACTACCACCGACTTCGTGCCATTCAGGATTGGGATGATCTTGAGTGGGGACGGGACGGCAACGCAGTGCTTGAGATGGTGCAAGGATAATGAAGCGAATACCCTCAGCAACAAGAGCTTCGAGGGTGGCATAATCCACACCGGTTTCTGCTAACCACATCCCTTCGGGATCACGGCCAAAGCGAGAGCGGAAGTCTTCTTTACCCCAGCGAATTTGGGTATATTTGTCGCGTTCGTTCGCCAGAGGCATGATGATGTGATTGTATACTTGCGCGATCGCATTGCCGTGACCATGCAGGCGATCGCTACTCTTGGCATCCGCCTCTAAAATGCGCTGATAAACCTCCACATCGTAGCGTTCTAGCCACGACATCAGCGTTGGCCCGATATTAAAACTAAAATACTCATAATTGTTGACGATCTTCACCACTTCGCCTCGGTCATTTAAGACTCTGGCAAAAGCATTTGGACGATAGCATTCCCAATGAATCCGCTCATTCCAGTCATGGAAAGGTGCAGCGCTCGGTTGGCGTTCAATTGCGTCCAGATAGGGGTTTTCCCTTGGTGGCTGGTAAAAATGACCATGCACCGTCACATAAACACCATTAGCCTTTCTCAGGGGATCGGTTTCTTTAGTGTTTTTGGGATCTGAATGTAATGTTAACGTTGAGCCAGAGCTAGCTGGCATTTCAGCAGCAGAAGTCATGTATATTTATCCAAAACAAAAAACTTGCAGTTGCACCGAAAACATTGTGCATAAACCTTTCTCCAATGGTTTGAACACAAAATCCGGTATAAACAACAACTATGGAATCCAACCAAATTTTTGACAAATCTTTCTTATTCTAGTGGGAAATCTGCGTTATCGCACAGCCCTTTCCCTGAAGGCTTAAATGTAATTAGCAATTGAACAAGGACTCGGTTAGGGGTTTTCAGGTTAGCAGCGCCAATCAAAATTTTAATTGTCTTTTAATACATTAAACTCTATTTTTGGTGTAGTAGTTTGGCTCAAATTCATACTTTTGCAACAAAAAATTACGAAAACTCCTTAAATCGCAATCTTATTTTACATACAGAGTATTGAACTGAAAACAGTACAATTTCTGAATTGCTCTACAGGCGGTTGAGAGTATCCTATTGGAGTGCTGAGTGAAAGTAATTGTTAATTCAACACTGCAAATTTAAAATTTAGGATTTATCGCTGTGAATGATACCTTCATACCAAGGCAACAAATGTCAACTAAAAACATTATTCTTCTGGTTTTATTACTATTTATCCCAGTTTCTCTAGCAGCTCACTTTCTGGAGTGGGGAGAATTG
This sequence comes from Nostoc sp. FACHB-888, assembly GCF_014696655.1. Classification (NCBI taxonomy): domain Bacteria; kingdom Bacillati; phylum Cyanobacteriota; class Cyanophyceae; order Nostocales; family Nostocaceae; genus Nostoc; species Nostoc sp. FACHB-888. The sequence goes on from NZ_JACJQM010000013.1 coordinate 63,810, forward strand.
ATAGTTTTCATTACAGCTGGATTGGCAATTTTGCCCTTAGCAGCTTGGATGGGTACAGCCACAGAAGAAATTGCTGTTGTAGTGGGACCATCAATGGGGGGCTTGTTAAATGCTACCTTTGGCAATGCAACAGAACTAATCATTGCCCTAGTGGCGCTGAACGCTGGATTAATAAATGTAGTCAAAGCCAGTATCACGGGATCGATTATTAGCAACTTACTACTGGTGATGGGTTTTTCCATGCTTTTGGGAGGACTGCGCTACAAAGAACAGACATTTCAGCCAATTGTGGCGCGGGTGAATGCTGATTCGATGAATTTAGCGGTGATTGCCATGTTGATGCCAACGGCAATGAATTATACCTCTCAAGGAATTAACGAACAAACACTGCAAAATCTTTCTATTGCTGTTGCTGTGGTGTTAATCCTGGTTTATGCCTTAACGCTACTATTTTCGATGAAAACCCACTCCTATCTATATGATGTGGGTGTAGCGGAGACAGAAGAAGAGGAAACCCCTCATGCCAAACCAAATATGATGTTGTGGGTTGGCGTGTTGCTAGTATGTACCTTAATGGTGGCAATCGAGTCAGAAATGTTAGTTGATTCTCTGGAAGTGGCCACATCTCAGCTAGGTTTGACGGCGCTGTTTACAGGGGTGATTTTAGTTCCCATCGTCGGTAACGCGGCTGAACACGCTACAGCAGTTACCGTAGCGATGAAAGATAAGATGGATCTTTCCCTTTCGGTAGCTGTGGGATCAAGTATGCAGATTGCCCTATTTGTCGCGCCTGTGTTGGTGATAGCAGGGCGGATATTGGGACAACCAATGGATTTAGATTTTCAACCCTTTGAATTAGTAGCTGTGGTTGCGTCAGTGTTGATTGCAAACAGTATTAGTTCTGATGGTAAATCCAATTGGCTGGAAGGGACTTTATTATTAGCTGCTTATACAGTATTGGGATTCGCCTTCTACTTCCATCCAGTTATAGAAGGTATCGGGTAGTACCGCAGGGCGGAAGTCAAAAGTTAAAAGTCAAAAGTCAAAAGTTTATATATCAAGGCTTTTGCTTGTTTAAAATGGTGGCTTGATTTCTGCCGTGCTGTACTAGTTAAGCAGTGCGTAGGCGTAGCCCATCGTAGACATCGCTCATAGTTTAACGGATTCGGAGAAGTCCACATCCTCAACGCCAGTAAAATAAAGAGATATAAGAGCGATCGCCTTTATGAGCTACTGCCTTAATCCCCATTGTCCCAAGCCTGAAAATCCTCATGATGTCAAGTTTTGCCGGACTTGCGGTTCTAAGTTACTCCTCAAAGAACGTTACCGTGCTATCAAACCAATCGGACAAGGTGGTTTTGGCAAAACCTTTCTAGCTGTGGATGAGGATAAACCCTCAAAACCACGCTGCGTCATTAAACAATTTTATCCCCAATCCCAAGGCACTAACACTCTTGCCAAAGCCGTAGAGCTATTTAACCAAGAAGCGGTGCAGTTAGATGAATTGGGCAAACATCCTCAAATTCCCGAACTACTGGCATATTTTACCCAAGAAAACCGACAGTATCTTGTACAAGAATTCATTGACGGGCATAACTTAGCCCAGGAATTAGCGCATAGGGGTGCTTTTAGTGAAACGCAAATCCGGCAACTATTGAATGATTTATTGTCAGTTTTGCAATTTTGCCATGCTAGACACGTAATTCACCGCGATATTAAGCCAGAAAATATTATTTTACGTGAGAAGGATAACAAACTAGTATTAGTAGATTTTGGTGCTGCTAAATCTGCCACTGGCGCTGCCTTAAATCAAACTGGTACAAGTATTGGTAGTCCAGAATATGTTGCCCCTGAACAAATGAGAGGTAGGGCTATTTTTGCCAGCGACATTTACAGTTTGGGTGCTACTTGTATTAATTTATTAACAGCGCGATCGCCTTTCGATTCTTATGATACCAACAACGATATTTGGGTTTGGCAGCAATACTTGAAAGCTCCCGTCAGCAATGAGTTGAGTCGCATTATCAATAAGATGCTAGAAAGCATTCCAATTCGGCGTTATCAAACAGTAGACGAAGTTCTCAAAGATTTAAATCAACAGTCACAAGTAGCAGCGACGCCAGCAATAGCGCCAAAACCTATCCCTCAATCGCCACCTAATTCTCCATCCACATTTGTATCACCATCTCCTAGTCAAATTGATAATGAATTAGAGGAAATGAAAACCCAATTTTTGGGTGGCAACAAACCTCAAGCAAATAAAATACAACCAACAAACCCCACATCTCAGCCTACGAGTACAAACAAAATAGATGAAGAATTAGAAGAGTTAAAAGCAAAATATCTTGGTAATAACAATCCTTAAAAATCTATCCGCTCAAAGAAACCATCATTGCAAGTAAAATAACGCATTCAAATTAATTATCCTCTATAGCAATCCTATTTGAATTATAAAAATTATCGTTCGCATAGCGTGCCGGAGGCATACCGCTATCGCGCAGCGTCTCGCAGAGAAGAGCGTCAATAGAAGAACGAAAGAAGTTGACGAATTAAATAGGAGTTGTATAGATGAATTAATTCTCCAGTATCATAGCTTGCTGCCCTTGAGGCGAAGTTGCATAGCCTAAAAAAGCTTGAATTCCAGGGCTAGCAGGGTTTTTATAGACATAAAAAAGTTGTCGTTGGTAGGGATAAGCATTTGCATCGGGAGTCAATCCATCAATTGGAATAAATCGTACTGTTTGTTGATTAGCAACCTGTTCAAAGGTTGCATAGGCGATGCCATCAGTTCCTAAAGCTTGGAGTAGAGGAGTTGTGGCATCTCGTGGTAAGGTTGCAATATTTGATGTTGTGCCAAAATTAACTCCCTTCAATACCATTTCCTGAAATGCTTGATGCGTTCCACTAATCGCCGGTCGATTAATGACTCGAATAGTTCCACTGTTACCACCTACGGCTGACCAGTTATTAATTTTACCCTGAAAAATATCTGCTACTTGGGCGCTGGTTAATCCTTGATTAAAAGGATTTGCTTTGCCAACTACAAGCGCGATCGCATCTTTTGTCACAGACACCGCCATCAATCCCTGACTTTGTTCTTGTGCAGTTAGCGATCGCGATACCGCCGCAATATCTACTCTACCCGCTACCAAATCCGTGATCCCATTTTGAGAACTATTAGCACTAGTGATAACATTTGTACCAGGAAACTGCCTCTCAAAAGCTCTTTTGAGATTTTGGTTAATTGTCACCATGCTCGTAGAACCGTCTATCTTCAAAGTAGTACCGCTTTGTACTGAACTTGGGGGTGAAAAAGTCCAATTACTAACAGAAGGTGTGTTAACTAGAGGAGTAGAATTACTTGGTCTGATTACAAAGAACCAGTAACCACCACCCATTAAAGTTAGAAAAGTCAGGATAAAAACAATTGGAGGAGTAGGGCTTTTTTGACTCATAAATTTTTACTCTGGTAGTTTTTCAATACTTGATTCACTTAACATTTGCAAACGCCGAGAAACTTCATCATCTACAGTCATTCGTTCTATTTCAGCCTGGAGTTTTTCAGTTGGGTTTTCAGAGATTTCAGCTAAAGCGCCAGTTTGTAGATTCCGTCTTTCAACTGCATTTTTAGCTTTTTCAAAGTCACTTTTCGCCGAACCAATATCAAATTCATTATTGACTTTGGCAATCATCGCTAGTGCCTCATTCACCTCTGACATATCTTTCATATTTTGCATATCAGCTTTGTAGGTTTCTAGCTTCATGCGCTCCCGGTTCAGCTTGTCTTTGGAAGCATTCACAGATGTTTTAGCCTGTTTAACCATTTCTTCTAATTTGGGCAAAATCTGCTCTGTCTGAATTGCCTTAGCCATTGCCATCTGCGCTGCTTCTTGATTACCACTGCGCTGCTTCCCCTGCTAAAAGAGATTGGTATGAATTTCGGATCTGACTAATGACTAACACACAACCACATATTTTAAGCGTCCCTCTCCCCCAAAATGCCCACCGTTGGGCTGAAGAATTTGCTGCCCAGCAAGATAACCCCCAAAAGGGAAAACAAGTTTATCTGAATACTCTGGCTGTTTATGCCGTTCACAGCTACCTCAAATGGCTAAACATTGAGACAGCGCTGAATCAAGGGGACAGTTGGCATCGTGCTTTAAGGGCAATTTTTGATGTTGCTGATTTAGTCTTGCCGGGTGTCGGTAAGCTTGAATGTCGTCCAGTATTACCGGGTGAGGCTGCTATAGTCTTGCCTTTAACTATGACAAGAGAGCGCATTGGTTATGTAGGAGTTCAGTTTAGTCAGCAATTAGATTATGTAGAATTACTAGGATTTCTTCCAGCAAGGGAGATGGCTGAATCACCAGCAATACTGCAAATAGCACAACTGCAATCCTTTGATGCTCTTTTCGAGATTATACATAGACGAACGCTATTAATAAATCTGCGTCAATGGATTACAGGAATTTTTGAGACAGATTGGCAACCACCAGAGTTAGTGTTTGCTAACAATTTGAGAAGCAGTAGCACAATGACTCGTCCCTCAACTAACTCCATCAGCCGGGCGAAGGTGATTGACTTGGAAAGCCAAGTACTGTTGTTATTGCAGTTAACTCCTACAGATAGCGAAGTTTTTGATATTCGCCTGCGGATTTATCCCGGTGATGATTCCATTCATCTACCGCCAGGTTTACAAATGATTGTCCTTGATGAAGCGGGAAACACCGTCATGGAAGTGCAAGCAAGAAGTGCAGATGACTGGATGCAACTAGAATTTAGCTGCCAGCACGAGGAAACATTCAGTGTCAATATAGTGTTAGAGGAAACAAGTCTGATTGAAGAGTTTGTTGTTTAAGACAAACGCAAGGAGACAGCAATGGCGATCGTCAAATTGAAACTCAGACATAACTCACAAAATGGATTTCTGGTAATTCTAACAGCAAAGAACTTGGATGAAGAAACGGAAGGATTTTTGCCTCCATTACCACCAGATTTAGAATCATCCTTCAATCAATGGCAGTCAGCCTATCGTGAAATTGAGGCTGTGCGTTCTTGCGTTTCTCCTGCACCAGGGTTACGTCTTACACCTAAAAGTGCGACGAATCACTCCCACGTGGAACACACCGCAGCAGTCAAGGATTATCTTAATCAATGGCTCAACTCTGGAGATAGCAGGTGGCAACCAATCCGGGATAGATTAATTGCGATCGCTCAACAATTACATCAGTCAAATGATGAGATTCGTGTAATCATTGATGCCAAAGATATCGATTTACGCCGCCTTCCTTGGCAAGCATGGAATTTATTAGAAGAACACTATCCCAACGCCGAAGTTGCCCTCAGTGCGCCCAAAAGCTCCAATACTAAGATAAATAAACTAGTTCCTCAAAGCACAAAAGTCAGAATTTTAGTTGCTGTGGGGAGAAGTGACGGCATTAATACAAAAGATGACTTAAAAGTAATTCAAGACTTAGAAACAGATGACGTAGAAGTACGCTGTTTAATTAAGCCTAGCCGCCGAGATTTGTGTGATGCTCTTTGGGATGAACAAGGCCACCATATTTTCGTTTTTACGGGACATAGTGGAAGTCAAGAAGATGGGCAGATAGGTTGGATTGAACTTAACGATGAAGAGAGTTTGACTATTGAGGAATTTAAGGAGGCTTTGAAGCAAGCTATTGACAAAGGATTACAGTTAGCAATTTTTAATTCTTGTGATGGTTTAGGATTAGCTAATCAACTTGCCCAAATACATTTACCTCAAGTTATTATCATGCGGGAACCTGTTCCAGATCCCGTAGCAGTAGATTTTTTAAGATACTTTTTCCAAGAATTTACCCATAATAATAAGTCATTATTTACTTCTGTAAAAAAAGCCCGCAAACGCCTAGAACATTTTAAGTCTGATTATCCAGGTGCAATTTGGTTGCCAACAATTTGTATTGAAGCTAATGTTGAACCGTTGACTTGGCAAGGATTACGCGAAAGTTCTCCGCAAAAGCTGACTTCAATCAAGCCAAAGGATTCAACTCATCAATCAAAGAAAAATATCAAGCTGTGGTTATTAATTAGTTTGCTTGGCGTGGTTATCTGTGGTGTAACCTATTTATTTGGTAAAAAAGTTAACTCCGATTTAGTTGAGAAAAAAGTCAGCTCCAATTTAGTTGGGAAAAAAGTTAACTCCGATTTTAGTTCAGTAACTGCTCCCGAAGGAACATGGTTTTATGGTGGTAGCACATCTTGGGCAACAATTCGGAAATATATAGATCCCGAAATCAAAAAAGCACATCCACAGTTTGAATTACGCTATACCGATGCAATTAATGCTACACCAGGTTCCGGTACAGGAATTCGGATGTTATTGGAAGGACAATTGACCTTTTCTCAATCTTCCCGTCCGATCGCAGACAGAGAGTATCAACAAGCTCAACAACGGGGATTTAACCTGAAACAAATTCCAGTGGTTTTAGAAGGATTAGCGATCGCTGTTCACCCCGATCTCCAAATTCCAGGGCTAACCTTGGGACAAATTAAAGATATTTACACTGGTAAAATAACTAACTGGAATCAGATTGGCGGCCCTAACCTAAAAATTACTCCTTACTCCCGTCGCTTTGAAGACGGAGGCACTGTAGAGTTCTTTGCTAACAACATTCTCAGTGGAGAGAAACTGGGAAGTAATGTAGTATACGTTTACGATACAACAGATGGGCTGAAAAAATTAATCAGCGATCGCGGTGGCATTTACTACGCTTCGGCTCCAGAAGTTGTCCCCCAATGTCAGATTAAACCATTGGCGATCGCTAAACAAGGGAACAATTTTGTCGCTCCTTATACAGAACCTTTGATTAAAGCCGATCAATGTCCCAATCAACGAAACAAGTTAAACATTGATGCTTTCAAAACAGGTCAGTATCCAATTACACGTCAAATGTTTGTCATAGTCAAGCAGAATAATGGCAGTTTAGAACAACAAGTTGGCGAGGCATACGCCAAAATGCTACTAACAAATCAGGGACAAAAACTGATGAATGAAGCTGGATTTGTGCGTATTCGTTGAACAAGAGGCAAGGGGGCAGGGGGAGGAGGAGTCGTTTTGATTCCAAAAATGGGATGATATCATGTCCTCCCTAAAAAGAAAGTGACTCTGAAACTCAGAGCCACTCTTAAAACTGTATTCTGAAACTTTTTAACCTTTCACAATATCCTGGTGTAGATGTGTGAAAATTTACTTCTTAGCTTCAGCAATGGGTACCCATTCAGTATGGAAACTTCCGGGCTTGTCAAGACGCAGGTAGGTATGTGCGCCGAAGTAGTCGCGTTGTGCTTGAGTTAGATTTTGAGGCAAGCGATCGCGGCGATAGCTGTCAAAATAATCTAAGGATGCGCTAAATGCGGGTACTGGAATTCCCAGTGTTGCAGCTGTCGCAATCACTTCCCGCCAAGCAGTCTGTCTGTCGAGAATTGTCTGCTTAAATTCGGGAGCTAACAACAAGTTAGGCAAAGCTGGATTTTCGCTAAAAGCCTTCTTAATTTTATTCAAAAAGCGAGCGCGAATAATACAACCACCTTTCCAAATCCGCGCCATTTCGCCCAGATCCAAATTCCAGTTATATGTTTTTGAAGCTGTGGATAGCAACGCCATCCCTTGAGCATAAGAACAGATTTTTGAGCAATAGAGAGCATCGCGTACTTTATTGATAAAGTCCTTGGTTTGCCCGTCATACTTGCCACTGGGGCCTGTAAGGACTTTAGATGCTGCAACGCGCTCCTCTTTAATAGAAGAGATAATCCGGGCATTAACTGCTGCTGTAATTGTGGGAATAGAGACTCCCAATTCCAAGGCAGTTTGCACAGTCCAGCGTCCAGTTCCCTTTTGACCTGCTGCGTCAACAATCAAATCCACCAGGGGTTTATTTGTTTCTGGGTCAATATATGGGAAGATATTCTTCGTAATCTCAATCAAAAATGAATCGAGTTCATCGGTGGTGTTCCATTCAGCAAACACCTCATGTAGCTGAGTAGGGTTTAATCCAGCGACATTTTTCAGCAAGTCGTAGGCTTCAGCAATTAGCTGCATATCGCCATACTCAATGCCGTTGTGTACCATTTTGACATAGTGGCCAGAACCACCAGGACCAATGTAGGTTACACAAGGGCCATCATCGACTTGGGCAGCAATTTTGTTGAAAATTGGTGATAGAAACTCGTAAGAGCTTGTTGTACCTCCAGGCATCAGTGAAGGCCCATTTAGCGCTCCTTCTTCACCGCCACTGACACCCATACCAAGATACCGAAGCCCTGCGGGTTCTAATTCCTGAGTGCGTCGTTCTGTATCTTCAAACCAAGAGTTGCCACCGTCGATAATGATATCGCCTTCCTCTAACAAGGGTTTGAGTTGAGCAATCACCGCATCCACTGGTTTACCAGCTTGCACCATTACTAGGATTTTGCGGGGACGTTCCAATAAGGCAACGAATTCTTCCAAGGTAAAGGCGGCTTTGACGTTCCGTCCTGTAGCACGCTGCGCCATAAACGCATCCGTTTTTTCTCGGGAGCGGTTGTAAACTGCAATTGGGAAGCCATTGCGCTCCACGTTTAGAGCGATGTTCTCACCCATAACGGCTAATCCAATCACACCAAAGCTTTGTAGTGTCATAAAAAATTTCTGGCTAACTCTTGCAGATCCTTTTACCTTTAAGGGTAGTCCGATATTTTCCGTTCTCCCCTAAAGAAGACCTTAAGACTTGAATAAAGGGCAAAAATCCACAACTAAGACGGTTAATTAATTTTAAATTGTATCTAAATCAACAATTAACTGGCAAAATTTGCAAAATTGAAATAGTCAAAGGACGCAGTAAGGAGTAACCAAATAATGCTGGCATTTGTCCTAGCTTTGGTGGTCGGTATTGGTAGTTTAGCCATTTATATAGCAGCTTTCTTTTTTCCAGAAATCCACCGCAAGAATGACTTTATCTGGAGTGGTGTAGGACTATTTTACGCCTTAGTTTTATGGGTGTTTGCACCACGCATTACTGGAGGTTTGTTACTGGGTCATGTAGCTAGTGTGGCTTTATTGGTCTGGTTTGGTTGGCAAACTCTATCATTACGTCGCCAACTGACCCCGCAAATACAACAAACCCAAGTACCCAGTCCTGAGACGGTGAAAACTGGCATTCAGGAACAGGTAAATAAGTTCTCCCTTCAGGAACGCCTGGGCCAGTTGCAAAAAGGTCTTGGTAGCACCTTCAGTGGTGTGAAAGACAAGGTACAACAGACTGGGAGTAAAAAAACACCTACAACCCCCAAACCTGAAAACATTACCTCTGTAATAGCAGAGAAACCTACTGTTGAGATTATCGACAAAACTACTGCCATACCAGAAAAACCAGCAGAGGAGACAGTTACTACTGACACCGAAGCCAAAACCGAGAGTGTACCGGAAGCGATTCCACCACATCCCCCATCTCCTGAATTAGTGGAAGCAGCGCAACCAGATTTTGAAATTGAGGAGAAGCAACCGATTCCCGTAGAAGAAATTGCGCCGGATGCGGTACTCGCTCCCCCGGCGGAAGCACCACCTGAAGAAATACCGCCGAATTAAGCTAGTTGAATGCAGTGAAACTCAGTTTTAACCTTAGATGAGGCTGGGTTTCACTCAAAAGAGCAACTCACTGCGACAATCAAGTAGATACATTTGCTAAAGCTTTAGCAACAGCACGACAAATGCAGCAAAACTGGCTAACTTACGGGGTTAACTTTGTTAATTTTTAAGTTGAATATGTAGATTGAGAGTGGCTAGAAACGTGGGGACATGACGAAATTTTAGGTAATTATCAATTAGATGCTATTAAAGAATTTTTGGTAAGTAATGATAGTTTAGCTGTAAGAGTAAGACAGCATTTAGGAGAGCGATCGCTGTTTGATTTTACAGTAAAAAACCTCACCCTGTTCTATCAGACATCCCTCTCGTTACTTTGACTTTTCACGTTATATGGAAAAGTCCACGAAAAACCTAACCCCCTAACCCCCTAACCCCCAACTCGTCGCGGGAAGGGGGAAATTCAAAGTCTCTCTCCTTTTAGGAGAGAGAAATAGAAGTGAGGTTTTCCAGATGCTGTGAAAAGTCAGCTCGTTACTAAGGAGAGGGACAAATTTTACATAGTCAAATCAAGGTAAGGTATCTCAATTGCACACACCCTAAGTATTTGTTGCAAAATTTCAATTTTTTATTGCCAATGTTCAAACAATTGTTACTCACGTTAAAGCATTTATAAGAAAGGTTTAAGCATTTCTTACAAAGATTAAATATTTTCTTATGAATGTTGAAGCAGTTGTTACTCACGTTAAAGCATTTATAAGAAAGGCTTAAGTATTTCTTACAAAGGTTAAATATTTTCTTATGCTTGTTGAAGCAATTGTTACTCACGTTAAAGCATTTATAAGAAAGGTTTAAGCATTTCTTACAAAGATTAAATCTTTACTTATCAATGCTGAAGGAATTGTTATTCAGGTTGAAACTGTTCCCCTAAAGAGTACATCTGACTTTAAGCAGAGAACCGGGATTAGCCTTTAACTCTTTGGAATCTAAACATCTGTTATTGTATCGTATTGGCACTCAGAGTGTGGCACAACTAGAGCCTCTATTAAATTTTTGAGTAATTTGAAAAAAGGTAAAAATGTAAAGCTTTTAAATAAAGTTCGCCCCTGGTTAAAAGAGCATCTAGGAACCGATGACTCTAGTAAATTCAGACAACAAGATGGTAATTTCATACTCATAAAGTATCCATCTGTCTTAGCCCACCCTATACCTCGTAGTTCACTGCGCTTTGTGACAACCTTGTGTACTGCCATCGGCGTTTTAGGAACATTTTACGGTATACAGCAGGGACTCCAAGGAATCAATTTATCTACAGAAAATCCCAAAGAACTGATGGCTGCCAGTAAAGAACTACTGGTAGGAATGAAAACAGCTTTCTCCACTTCCCTGATGGGGCTTGGTTCTGGTAGCTTGTTTACTCTAGTTTTGTTTGGGTGTGATTCGCTAAGGCAAAAACGGCGCGATAGTTTGCGTCAGAAATTGAAGGCGATCGCAACTTTAAAAACAACAGACAATAACAATGGCGATGTAGTTGAGGCATTTATCCGTATAGGAAATAATTTGTCAGGGCTAAACCAACTGAGTGCTGAAGCCATTGGTAAATCTGTAGGTAAGAGTATAACAGAACAGTTAGCCGGGTTAAATCAACTGAGTGCTGAAGCTATTGGTAAATCTGTGGGTAAGAGTATAGCAGGACAGTTCGACGGGTTAAATCAATTATCAGCCCAAGCTATTGGTCTAGCTGTGCGTCAGCAGATATTTCCAGCTTTAGAAGCAATTTTTCAAGAGCAGAAAAAACTTCGAGAACTCCAAGAAAACCAAGGACAGAGAGTTTTAGAAGAACTCATTAAGGATATGCGAGTTCAGGTACTCGAACCCATTGCAGATCGGTTAGATAAAAGTGCAAAGTTAACCCAACAAGCTTCCGAAGCTGTGCTGAGTCTGCATAGAGAATTGGGTGGTATCTCTCAAAGTTTGGCAAGTTCCATCCTGACAATTCAGAACTTTCAAAAAGAAACTTTGGTAGAACTCAAAGTATTCGCTAACCATCTGGGATACACTCTCAATCAATTTCAAACAGATACAAAAGGTGTTTTACAGCAAACAGCACAAGAAATTAATCGAGCCGTAGACCAAAGTATCCAAGGAATGACAGCCCAGCGAAGTGCTTTTGAAGCAAGTGCAGTGCAAGCGGCTGCTACCTTCCGGGGAATTCGAGAGGAACTTCAGACAGCGCTACAAGAACGGGCAATAGTAGAACAGCAGATGCTTCAAGGTTTTGCTAACAATATGGGGCAAACTTTGAGTCAATTCCAAACTGAAACTACAGGAGTTATACAACAAACATCTCACGAAATTAATCGAGCCGTAGACCAAAGTATCCAAGGAATGACAGCCCAGCGAAGTGCTTTTGAAGCAAGCGCAGTGCAAGCTGCTGTTACCTTCCGAGGAATTCGAGAGGAACTGCAAACAGCATTACAAGAACGCGCAGCAGTAGAAAAACAGATGCTTCAAGCTACTCAGACTGGAATTATCCAAATTCTCACCCAAGCAAATAAAACCTTTCATGAGCAAACTAATACTCTACAAACAGTGGGTAATCAAGCTTCTGGATTGATGAATGATGCAAAGGATAATCTTCTGGCTACTTTAGGAAATATCGACGCAACACTTACAGCCACTCGCCAAACAGTAGAGGAAGATTTGACAACATTCCGGCAAGAATATCAAGCGAATTTACAAATGTTTTTCCAAAAACAAAACAACTTACTTGAGGGGACACTAGGCAAACAACAGGAAGGATTATCTGGGGTTGTGAGCAATCTTGATCAAGTCTTCAGAGAAGAATTTGAAAGACGTAGTAAATTGACTCAAGAAGTAGACGAAAGTATGACTAAAATTCAGGTATCTGTCGAACAAATTAACAAATTAGTTATTGCGGCTGGATTAAACGATTCACAACGACTAATACAACTAGCAAATCTTACTACTGATATTGCCAAGCAAGTGAACATAGTTGAAAATTCATACAAAAATTTGAATGAAAAATTTGACAATAGCCTTCAGTCTTGGCAGGGTCATCTTGAAGTTTCTATGCAAAGAACTGTTGACTCACAGTTAAGCTTTTTCCAACAAGCAGATACTTCTATGGCTAGAGTTTGCGGAGGTTTACTAGAGACAGCAAGAGTTCTAGTTGCTGCACATGATAACCGCCAATTTGGTAATGGTGGAAGCAATCATGGATGATTTTATCAGAGGTGAAATTGATGCAGAGATTATAGAGGATGATGACTCTAGTATCTATCTGTCTATTGGCGATCTGATGTCTGGTTTACTAATGTTTTTTGCTTTGCTATTTATTACTGCACTACTCCAGCTTGCACAAAAGGATGTACCAAAACGAGTAGTAATTGGTAATGTTGTGGGACAGATGAAAAGCAACCATATCAATGTTAAAGTCAACCCAGAAACCGGGGATATCAGTATTCAAGAATCAATTCTTTTTGCAAAGGGAAGTACTGAACTAAAACCAGAAGGAAAAGCCTTTTTACGCAGCTTTATTCCTGTTTACAGTGGGGTGATTTTCTCAAAAAAAGAATTTGAACAGGAAATTAGCCGCGTAGTTATAGAAGGTCATACTAGCTCAGATGGAGACGATAAAACCAATCTACAACTAAGCTTGTTGCGATCATCATCAGTTTACAACTACATTTTTTATGAGATGAATTTCCCTACCAAAACACCTTTAAGCCAGAAAATATTGGCTGCTGGTCGGGGAGAAATCGAATCTGACAAATATGATAATCCAGGCGATCGCAAGGTAGTTTTCCGCTTTCAGTTTCGCAGTGATGAGTTAAAAAAAGATATTGTAAAAACCTCTCTTTAAAGGAACTAAAACTTTGAATTCTCTGTTTTCCATTACTTCCCTACCTGAAACTCCCCAGTGTAGTCCTAATCAACTTATTCAGCTTGCAAGTAATTTACCAGATGTAACAATATCAATACCAAGTGTTGATAAAGTATTGGAAGCTATTGAACAGGGTAAAGCCGATCGAGTAAGTAAATTAGACTGGATTTATTGCATCCATGCTAAAGCACAGTGGGATCAGCAAAACATTGACCGATCCGGGAAAACATCAGCAGCTATTTGGAACGTAGCAATTTCTAATTTATGGTTGCAGCATCAGCTATTGTGGCGTTTAGCTCTTTATTATGGCGATCGGCAAGAACAGGTGTTAGCACAGTCTTTAGCTGAATCTTTTGATATCTTTGCTAATTCAGTTAGTCACCTGCTACCATTTCAAATTATTCGGGCATTTCGCAGTATACAAGCAGGTATAGAATTAGCAAAAATTGCTTGTGAACAGCGTGTTAATCAAACTGAATTACTAAACATAATCAAAGGAGATTTACCTACTTGGATTCCCTTATTTAGCAGATTCATAGAAGATATAAGCCCTTATTTTACTACAATTCGCTCTCCAACTCAGCAGCAAGTAAGATGGTTGTTAAGTTGTTTGGATGAAATGTCAGAGAGTCAGCAAATAAAAGCTGTTAATCATTTGCTAACTAATGTTTCCAATGATATAGCAAGCAATCATTCTTTACTGGTTGATTGGTTGAGACATAACTATAGAAATGGTGAAAATTGGTATAAACTTTCAGATCCAGCAAGGCAAAGACTTCGAGAGTGGATTGGAGGTATCAATTATGATGATTTTCAAAAGTTAGTAAATCTCATATTAAACAGGCTGGATTTAGAAAACTTCGAGTCAAATCGGCTATGTAGTCGCAGGGATTTTTGGGCTAATTACAGTAACCGCTTTGAACGGCTTCGTATCTTGTTACCCAAGACATCACAAATTGCCATAGGGTATCAAATTCAAGGTGATGTTGATCTATTAGAGGATGATGGTAGCGACCTTACAGAGGTCTGTATATTCGATTTTGGTGAGTGGTTTGTAGTCGAATTCTTTCGTGGAAGAGGTAGTGAGACGCGCCTGTTTCCGAAAAATTCCAAAAATGAGCAAATCCTTTTTGGTGAATCCACGCTTTCAGTCAAGCGGATTCGTTGTCTGGGTGGGGATAAGCACGATCATGTATTTCTTTGGCAGGTATTTTCCCGTACTTGGCTTGCAAATAAGGGAATTTTGCCTAATCCAGATACCCAGCCTTCAAGAAACCCTACAACACCTCAATTACAAGAGCGAGAAAACAAGCTTGAGCGGTGGAAAAGAGAAATTGAGTATCTAGAACACGAAGCTAAAGCCTATGTGTGATGTTAGAAATTTTTATAGAGACTACTGATGCACAATAATGGTGTCTCTATTTATTTCAATATAGGAATGCTGCTTAAACAATTCAACTACAGATTGGAAGTTCGCTATAAATAGAGATTCTAATTCTGAGTTATTGATATTCCCTGTCGTAATTAAAAATAGTTTATAAGGTTCCTGAACTGTTAAAAAAGAGTTGACAAAATCCACATCTTTGGTAATTAAAATTCGATTTTGTTGAATTGATACGGCATTAATCTCATTATCTGGCGTTGCATTTTCCCGTGGTAAGTCTCTGGTGTGGATTGTGTCATAACCTGAAGTTTTGAGAAAACGGGCAAGACGAACTGGCAATTGAGCATCGACAAGAAATTTCATGAGGCAATTCGATGAATGCTTTTGACTTGGCTGAGTCGAGCGGCAAATAACAAGACAGCCAAAATATCTTTAGATTCTAAATCGTCATAATCTGTCAATATTTCCTCAGTAGTCATGCCAGAACTGAGCAGTTCCAAAATAAACTCAACTGGATAACGAAGTCCTCGAATGCAGGGTTTGCCGTGGCAGATATTTGGATTATGAGTGATGCGTTGTAGAAGTGTGTTATCCATAAACTCTTATCATATTTTTGTTGTCATCTTTTAATTTTAGATGCGAACTGACAACAGTTCATTGCGATCGCACTAAACTAGATGTTAAAACTTTGGATGTATTGACTTATACGCAAATTACCCCATTATCACTGCGATCGCATCCATTCAACCCTCTTCAAAATCCACCACAAGCACGTTAAGCTGGATTAGAGTGGCAATTTATTGCGATTTTTAATATATAAATCTCTCTTCTTGTCAAATTTTAATTTTTTCTGCTTGAGAAACCCGGAATGCTAGACCAAATTTTTGATTACCTCGACTTTCATTTCAGCCTTGAAGCCCTTATAGTTCTGCTGATCCTGGTGCTTTTAGAGGCGCTGTTATCTGCCGACAATGCGATCGCTCTCGCTGCGATCGCAAAGGGGTTGGAAGACAAGGAACTTGAGCGTAGAGCTTTGAACTTTGGTTTAGTCGTTGCTTATGTGCTGCGAATCAGCCTGATTCTCACTGCTACTTGGGTGCAACAATTCTGGCAATTTGAATTATTGGGCGCTGCTTATCTACTGTGGTTGGTATTTCAACACTTTACCTCGGAAGAAACGAAGGACGATCACCATCACGGGCCGCGTTTTAATTCATTGTTGCAAGCGATACCTGTGATTGCATTTACAGATTTGGCATTTTCTTTGGATAGTGTGACAACTGCGATCGCAGTTTCTCAAGAAAAATGGCTAGTGCTGACGGGTGCAACAATTGGTATTATCACGCTGCGATTCATGGCGGGATTGTTTATCCGTTGGTTAGACGAATATGAAAACCTAGAAGACGCAGGCTATATAACTGTAGCTTTTGTGGGTTTGCGCTTGTTGTTGAAAGTAGTGAACGATAATTTAGTTCCACCAGAATGGATCATGATTACTGCCATCTTCCTGATTCTAGGCTGGGGATTTTCCAAGCGTGTTGGCACTGAATTGGCCCAAGTAGAATCGGAAAAGAGCGAAGTCTCGAAGTAAGTGAGGGGGATGAGGGGGACAAGGGGACAAGGGGACTTGCAACAAGTCTTTCCCCTTGTCCCCAATTCTCCTTGTCCCCAAGTCCTCTTCCCAATGCCCCATTCCCCACTCCCTACTGTCTTACTCGCGCAACCAAGGCGTTAAGTGTGGTTGCCAATTTACTAATTCTTCATCCTTAAACCATAGGGCTATTTCCCGTTGTGCGGTTTCTGGAGCATCAGAACCGTGGATTAAGTTGCGGCCAATATTTATGCCAAAATCGCCGCGAATCGTTCCTGGCTCTGATGTTAAGGGGTTCGTCGCACCAATAATCTTTCTAGCAGATGCAACAACGCCATCACCTTCCCATACCATCGCTACCACTGGGCTAGAAGTGATAAATTCCACTAAACCACCAAAAAACGGACGTTCCCGGTGAACATCATAGTGTTGTTCAGCCAATTCTCGACTGACTTTCAAGAACTTCAAACCAACTAGGGTAAAACCTTTAGTTTCAAAGCGGCGGATAATTTCGCCCACTAATCCCCGTTGTACTCCATCTGGCTTAATTGCTAAGAATGTACGTTCCAAAGCTATCTCCAAAAACTTAATGAATTTTTTATTTTGTCAATTGTCATTTATCCTTTGTCCTTTGTCTTAAGTCCAAGGGTTTTCCACTAATGACCAATGACCAATGACTAATGACACATGACTCTTGACCAATCAGAGTTTATCTCAGAAATTATCTTTGGGTGCATATACGTTCCCAAATGAATGCGTTAAATTGTTAATTCGTGGGTGAAAAACAGAGGTTAGGAAGAAATGGGTGTTGATCCAACTGCTACATCTGACGAGGTGGTACAGGTACCGTCCAATGGACACAAAGAAGTGAAAAATCATAAGCAAAAAAAACTGTTACCACCTAGTACTACTACCACAGGAGATTTACCTCGCTCCTGGAAAATTGAGGATAGTGAAGCGTTATACCGGATTGAAGGTTGGGGACAACCTTATTTTTCTATTAGCGCTGCTGGTCACGTTACCGTCGCACCTAAAGGCGATCGCGGGGGATCTCTTGACTTGTTTGAATTGGTCAACGCCATGAAGCAGCGCAACTTGGGACTTCCCATGTTAATCCGCTTTTCCGATATTTTAGAAGACCGGATTGAACGGTTGAACGCTTGTTTTGCCAAAGCGATCGCCCGCTATAATTACCCTGGTGTATACCGTGGCGTGTTTCCCGTCAAATGCAACCAAGAGCGGCATTTGATTGAGGATTTAGTCAAGTTTGGCAAACCACATCAATTTGGCTTAGAAGCAGGTTCCAAACCAGAATTAATGATTGCTCTAGCTGTTTTGGATACACCAGGAGCATTGTTAGTTTGCAACGGTTACAAAGACCGAGAATACATCGAAACGGCAATGTTAGCCCAGAGGCTAGGGCAAACACCAATCATCGTTTTAGAACAGATTGAAGAGGTTGATTTGGTAATTGATGCCAATCGCCAGTTAGGTATTAAACCGATATTAGGTGTTCGCGCTAAACTCAGTACCCAAGGCATGGGACGTTGGGGAACTTCTAGTGGCGATCGCGCTAAATTTGGTTTAACAATGCCTGAAGTGATCGAGGCTGTTGACAAGTTACGCGAAGCTAACCTGCTCGATTCTTTGCAGTTGATGCACTTCCACATCGGCTCACAAATTTCTGCCATCAATGTGATTAAAGATGCCATCCAAGAAGCCAGCCGCATTTATGTGGAATTGTCGATGCTGGGGGCAGATATGAAATACCTTGATGTTGGTGGCGGCTTAGGCGTAGATTATGATGGCTCCCAAACCAACTTCTATGCATCGAAAAATTACAATATGCAGAACTATGCCAACGACATTGTGGCAGAGTTAAAAGATACCTGTGCAGAGCGCCAAATTCCCGTACCAACACTGATTAGTGAAAGTGGACGAGCGATCGCTTCCCATCAGTCAGTGCTGATTTTTGATGTTCTCAGTACTAGCGATGTCCCCCTCGATTCACCAGAACCTCCACAAGAGGGAGAATCCCCAATTATCAATTACCTGTGGGAAACCTACCAATCCATCAACCAAGAAAATTATCAAGAGTTCTACCATGATGCGGCGCAATTCAAAGAAGAAGCTATCAGCCGCTTCAACTTAGGAATTTTACGCCTCAGAGAACGAGCCAAAGCCGAACGCCTTTACTGGGCTTGTTGTCAGAAAATTCTTAACATCACTAGACAGCAAGACTACGTACCAGATGAACTGGAAGACCTAGAAAAAATCATGGCTTCCATCTACTACGTCAATATGTCAGTGTTTCAATCGGCACCAGATTGCTGGGCGATCGACCAGCTATTCCCGATCATGCCAATCCACCGATTGGATGAAGAACCAATCCGACGAGGAATTTTAGCAGACCTCACCTGTGACAGTGATGGTAAAATTGACCGCTTTATTGACCTGCGCGATGTCAAATCTGTTTTAGAACTACACACCTACAAACCCGGAGAACCCTATTATTTGGGAATGTTCTTAAATGGAGCTTACCAAGAAATCATGGGCAATTTGCACAACTTATTTGGCGACACCAACGCCGTTCACATCCAGTTAACGCCCAAAGGCTACCAGATTGAACACGTTGTCAAAGGTGACACCATGAGCGAAGTAGTGAGCTATGTTCAGTATGACTCCGAAGATATGGTGGAAAACATTCGCCAGCGTTGCGAGAAAGCATTAGAAGAAAAGCGTATCACCTTAGCAGAATCTCAGCGACTGCTGCAAACTTACGAGCAGAGTCTCAGAAGATACACGTATCTAAATAGTTAGGATTGGGAATTGGGGAATTGGGCATTGGGCATGGAGAAGAGGACTTGGGGACAAGGAGAATTGGGGACAAGGGGAAAGACTTGTTGCAAGTCCCCTCATCTCTCTATTCCCTATTCCCTATTCCCCATTCCCCATTCCCTAAATTGTGTTTGTCCCCAACAATTCCTCTATCGCTTGTAGCTCAAGAGGGGTATGTGATGGTGGGGTCTGACGGGCATCAGTAATCAGCCAGTCTAAAGCAGCCGCCTGAACATCTATTGCAGCGCCAGTTTTATCCACGCAATAACGTCCAAACACTAGCTTATCGACTAAACGGACTCCTGGTCCCAGGCGCGACCATTCAAAAATCACGCTGTTTTCCACTGTTGCGCCACTACATATCCAACAATTAGGGCCAATCATTGCTGGGCCGACAATTTTAGCTCCGTCTTCTATTCTCGTCATCCCACCAATGTAAACTGGGCCTGTGATATCCACTTTGTCCCAATTCACGGCAACATTTAAGCCAGTGTAAATGCCAGGGGCGACTTCATGACCAGGAATTTGCACATTCTTGATTTCACCCAGCAGTACACCACGAATCGCCCGCCAATAATCTGGTACTTTACCAATATCTACCCATTCAAAGTCCATAGGAATGGCGAAGAAGGGAGCTTCGATTTCTACCAATTTAGGGAATAATTGACCACCAATGTCGTACTCGATATTAGAGGGTATATAGTTAAACACCTCTGGTTCAAAGATGTAAATACCTGTGTTGATGTTGGTGCTGAGGGCTTCTTCAGTTGAAGGTTTTTCTTGGAAAGCTTTAACACGACCATCTTCATCAGTGACTACAACACCGTAGCTAGAAACTTCTTCCTTGGGGACAGATTTCGTGATAATAGTAGCGATCGAGCCTTTAGCTCTATGCCATTTAACCGCCGCAGTTAAATCCAAATCAATTAAAGCATCACCGCACAACACTACAAAGGTATCATCAAAAAACGGTGAGAAGTCTTGGATGCGACGCATCCCTCCAGCTGATCCTATTGCTTCGCCTTCCAGTTTACCGTCGTCATCAATTTTCCCTTCAAAGGAATAGGCAATCTGCACCCCAAACCGCTGACCGTCACGAAAATAGTTTTCTATTTCCTCAGCCAAATGACTAACGTTGACCATAATTTGATCAAATCCATGTTGGCGTAACAGTTCCAGCAAGAACTCCATCACTGGCTTTTGCAGGATGGGAATCATTGGTTTAGGAATTGTATAGGTAATCGGACGTACGCGAGTACCCTTGCCAGCCGCGAGAATCATCGCTTTCATAAGAATTTATTCCTCAACCACAAGCCAGTTTACTTTTATCAAGTGAGACTTAATCATCAGTTTTTATTTCTGCTCTAAGTCATCCCTTTAACAGGGATAACAGGAATTTAGTGGTTATTACAACCATAGGTATACTTAGATGACAAGCGATCGCTTATCTTTTCAATTTACTCGGATTTTGGGACTGAATCAAAAATCTGTAAATTATCTGTAAAGCTACTTTTCGCTTTTTTAGTTCATCGATTGCTCAAAAGGTTTGCCAGTCTTAGCTGAATCTGTAAGTAGCCGAACTTTAATCTCATGGTAGAACTCCTCTTGAAATAGCTCTACTTTCGATTGAGCCGAGAGCAACAGTAGCGCCCAGAAAACGCTAACTAAATTACTATGTTTAGAATCATGTCCAGACCCATTTTGGTTGAGATGCTTTGTCTGAGTCCACAGCTCTACAAGTTGTTCTAGATTCAACCAATTTTGTTCTAAATTTAGCTCCCTTGCCGACACATTCAACACCTGTTCCAGTTCCCCAGCTACTTCCGTCAGATTTTCCTGGTGAGCTAACTCCAGCGCCTCTCGCATACTTTGGACACTAGGCAAACGTCTGGGACGGATAGGTTTGCTGGCTTTTTCTACCAGTTTTAGCTGGTTTGCCATAATCTGCAATTGCTTGATTAACTCTTGCAGAGTCACCCGACGTTTTGGTGGTGGCATTGCCGATGGACGACGACGTAATTGCCGTTCTAATGGTAGACGATGACCCTGATGTGATATTCCGTCTTCATCTTCCAATAGGGCATCATCTAGTACACCATCCTGGACATCTCCTACCGTTGACAATTGCATCAAGGTATTAGCTTTAAATAATACCAGCATTGATGCTGATAAAAATGCCTGTCCAGATTGAGACAAGTCCGCTTCATAACCTCTTCCTATTGCCTCCGGTGCCATCAGTTCTAAGTAACGGTCAATCACCTCAATCACTTGGACATCCCAAGGGTCAATTTCTCCCTGTTCAGCTTGGTAAATCAGGAGTGTGATTGTTTCTAATAGCTCGGAAGCTTCCATTAACGGGTTCTAAATTAATTAATCAGAATCATAAGACCGTAAATTCAAGAGTAAACTCATTGACTATTGGCAAAGCGTGTACTTATGAATTCCTTTGTGCTTCTTTATTTCAGGAATTGGCTGTTGGCAGTATCCCCTGAAATTTATAATCAATCACCATTGTGAATTGTGAGATAAGATTATGCAACTTTTGATTTTAGGTATTGGGGATGGGGCATGAGTTATTCTTCCCCTTTGCCTCCCCTGCTCCCCCTGCCCCTTAATTGGGTGGGTCATGAGCAATGGTGACAGTTGATACAAAATCACTAGGCTTACCACTCTTGATCGCATCGAAAGTGCCTTTAATAGTACCAGCAATAGGAACAGCAACGAGTGTCGCCAACAATCCAGCAATCTCAAATCCCATCAAAATAGCCACAAAAATCCAGATGGGATTCAGTCCAATAAAGTTGCCGAGTAACCTGGGAGCTAACAGGTTATCTTTAACCTGCTGCATAAGAATTGCCGCCACAGCAACTTCAACTGCCAACCACCAATTTTGCAGCAGTACTAAGATCGTTACAAGACCAATGCCCAAAAACGCCCCAATAAAGGGAATAAGTTCTGAGATCCCGATTACTATGGCAAACAACAGGGCAAAGGGTACTTTCATTACTAAGAAAATTGGTGTCAGGGTTAGCACCATGAATAATCCTAGTAACAACTGGCTGATAAAAAAGTTCTGAAAATTTAGGCGCAAGGATGCGGTAAGGGGATCTCCAATGTTAGAAGGTAAAAGATTGACTAGACCATACCAGACGCGATCGCCATATAAAAGCATATAAAATGCAAGCACAATGACTAACACTATGTCAACTAAGCCTGATAGCAGTGTCCCAGCAAATCCCACTGCACCAGAAGCAATCTGTTGCACCAGATTTTGAATGTTGGCATTGATTTGACTGCTCATAACCCTCAAATCAATTGGCAAACGTCGTTGTTTTGCCAGCATCTCAAATTGCTCTAAGTTTTTTTGACTGGCGGCTAACCAATCAGGGATATTATTTAACAGTTGGATTGTTTGGTCAATGATCAACGGCACTAAAGTGATGCCCAGAATCCCAAACAGGGTTAACGTTACAAGTAAAACTATGATCACCGCCTGAGTGCGGGTAATTTGAGCACGTTCAAAGAACTGAACTGGATAATTTAATAGAAAAGCCAAAATTGCCGCAATGATCAAGACGGTAATAGGATGTTGGAAATAGCGAAAAAGCAAGGACAGTAGCCAGACATTAAGAGCGATAATCGGGCCGCTTAGACCATAAATTAACAGGCGTTGAAGGGAGGCCGAACGGCGCATCTTATGCAACCTATTTTTAGATATTCCACCAAGAATTTGTAAAATTCTTGGTGGTACTGATCATCATCATAGATATTTTTAACAAAGATATGTATAGGCGTATCTGAATAGTAAGGAAACAAATCACAATGGACAAAACCGTAGCCGACCTTCGCAAAGACTACACTTTAGAAAGTTTGAGCGAACTAGAAGTAGACCTCAATCCTTTTATTCAATTTAAAAAATGGTTCGATCAAGCACTAGCAGCGCAACTCCCCGAACCTAATGCCATGACCATTGCCACTACTACACCAGACGGTAAGCCCTCAGCCAGAATGGTGTTACTCAAAGATTTTGATGAACGGGGCTTTGTCTTTTTTACCAATTACAACAGTCACAAAGGACAAGAATTGGCAGAAAATCCCCAGGCGGCTTTAGTCTTCTGGTGGGCAGAACTGGAACGTCAAGTGCGGATTTGTGGGTATGTAGAGAAAGTTTCTGAAACTGAGTCTGACCACTATTTTGAGACTCGCCCTGCCAACAGCCGTCTGGGTGCGTGGGTATCTAATCAAAGCGAGGTGATAGAAAGCCGAGAAGTCTTGGAGCGACGTTTGCAAGAGTTCCACAGCAAATATGAAAATCGAGAGATCCCCCGGCCGCCTCATTGGGGAGGCTTACGAGTAATCCCCACAGAAATTGAGTTTTGGCAAGGACGCTCTAGCCGCTTACACGATCGGTTGCTCTATAGCCGTTTAGATAATAACACTTGGAAAATCGAGCGGTTGTCACCGTGAAGAAGAGGCAGGGGGCAGGGGGCAGGGGGCAGGGGGCAGGGGAAGCAGGGGAAGAAGAATATTCATATTGACCAATGCCCAATCCCCAATGCCCCGATTACCACTGGCTGATCAAATCTTGAATTGTTGCCCGTGCTTTTGATAGAGATTGGGTACGGGCATCTCCCTCATTCAGGCTGTTAGCGTTAATAAATTGAATGTCTGTAATCCCAATAAAACCGAAAATCGTCCGCAGGTAGGGTTCTTGGAAGTCGTATGCAGCAGCAGGAGATGTCGGGCTAAAGTCACCGCCGCGAGCTGTGATGATAACTGCCTTTTTACCCTCGACTAACCCTCTAAAACCCTGAGCTTCTATTGCAACAGTCCGGTTAATGCGAACGATTTGGTCGATGTAAGCCTTAAAAGTGGAAGGTATATTGAAGTTATACATTGGCACACCAAAGACGTAGCGATCGGCTGCCAAAAACTCATCAACTAGTTCGTCAGAAATCCTAATTGCCTCAGTTAATTCTGGAGTATGGGTTTCTGGTGGTGAAAATGCCGCCGCAATCCAAGCTTCATCAACGTGAGGAACTGGGTGACGTCCTATATCTCGATAGGCGATCGCATCTTCAGGATGCGCTGCTTTCCACGCACTGACGAATTCCTTCGATAGTTCTCTTGAGTGCGATCGTTCACCACGGGGGCTGGAATCAATATGTAGAATGTTTGACACCAAATATCTCCTGATTAACTAGGATTTCTGCTTTTACTGTTTTTAAGTCTAATTTGTAAAGCATTACATCAGATACTAAAAGTAACTAGTTACTAAAGTAAAGTAGTTACTATAAAGTAACTGTCGGAAAATTTTAGCTAACTTATCGATGTCTGTGTCTAAAAATCCTGATGCTTGCCCCGTAAGTATTCTGATGTCTTTACTATCAGGTCCCTGGACAATGTATATACTGTGGGTGTTGTGTAATAGTGGCCCTACTCGTTTTGGTGCATTGAAACATTTAGTTGAGGGCATCTCAACTAAAGTTTTGACGGAAAGACTGAGGATGCTTGAGGCAGCAGAGATTATTTATAGGCAGTATGAACCAACTATTCCCCCCCAAGTAACTTATGGTCTGACGGAACATGGTCAAGAACTCATTGATGTGCTTCATCAACTCAATGCACTTGCTGAACGTTGGTATGGTAGCGAACAACAGTTTAAAGGTGAATTAAAAAAGCCGATGCATTCTCCATCGGCTTAACTGACAATATTGATATAGTCTACTGTTCCTGGATAGCTGTTGCTTTGGGAGAGAATTGAATTCTGGGATCTGGCATGAAATTGTATCTCAAGTACAATCCTCCCCAGATAAACAGGATAATTAACAACCCACCAATACCGAGGGGACTGGGTAACCAGAAAATAGCTTCTATGTGGTTTAACTCACCAGGTTGGAGTTTCCACACTAGTTGATTGCCATTTCTTTCTGGCGCAATGGCAGTTTCAGTTAGTTGAATATTTTTGGCTCCCCAAGGAGTCTTCAAACTAAATTCTAAGTCGAGAATTGAACCAGCATTAGCTAGAACGTTACCTTTACTGGCAATTAGAGATAGCGATCGCAAATCCAAATCATAAATCAACCGATTTCGGACTAAAAGTAAAAAATTGTTTTGCTCCAAGAGGACGTTTGATTCAATTTTCGGTAATTCTGAGTCAGATTTGCCCTGTCCAGACTCAGAGGATTGATTTGCACGGGAGTTAAAAAACTCGTTGAATTTTTCTTGCAATTCCGTACCACTACTAAAAGGAATTGTGACAATGATTTCTTCAGTGGAAACTCGCTGCGTTTTCCCCTCTAGTTGACGGGCGCGGCGCTCTATGCTGTTCAACCATTCGTACACAGAATCGCCACTAAAACTGGTTAGCCGCTCTCCTAATTTAATATGCTGTACTAGTTCACCACTATTTGAGTTGTCAAAGTTAAGCCCTACATCGTAATTAACACAGCCAGTCAGTAGCACGGATGTTAACAGCACTAGCCACAGAATAGGATTTCGCATGGGAAAGAAGCGCTTCATTCTATTTCGACCATTCAGTGTCAACACAAAACTAAATGGTCTAATTAACCACAAGAAAACCTTTCCTAAACTTGAAGAATTCATAACTATAAGTCTCCCCAAAAGTCAAACATTTTAACCAATCTTGACTTCTTAGTATTGTTTGAGATTCCTAGAACATCATTTTGGTAAAGAATTTTCGTCCAAAATCTAAAATCCAAAATTGGTATCAGCCAGGGGTTCCTGAAAAATTCAACCAAACCAAGTACGAGATGGTTAAACCAATAGCAATTAGCGCTACCCAGATAAAGCGATTATCTCTGGTATTGACCTGGCTGAGGTCAACGAATTCTGGTTCAGTAGGTTTAGGCTTTTGCTGCACAGAAGATTTATTAGACTTAGCAGGTACAGAAATTTTGAGTTCATTATCGGGTAATGTGCCCAAATCGGGGATTTCGGTCATCCATTCGCTAGGTCTTTTCAGCTTTGGTGCTTTTAAGATATAAAGCATCCGTCGCGCTTGTTTGCTAATTTCAAAATGGGCATGGCGTTTAAGTCTTTCGCAAAGAGCGATCGCATCATCACTGCGTCCAGCAGCTTCATAAGCTGTCACCAGATAAATTTCTACTTCGCCCGCAAGGCGAGAAGTATGAACTAATAGGGCGCTGGCCTTTTCTAAATTTTCGATGGCTTCGCGGTATTGCCCATTTTCAAAGGCAATTTTCCCTCTCTGGTAGCGGGTTTTAGCAATTTCTAAACTTTCTGTACTCACGGCTTCTACAAAAATCAGCACTATTTTAATTTTGCCAATGTCAGCAATCTTTTTGGAATATTGTTTAAAAGCTGGCAATCTGAAACTAATTCCTAATTTTTTGATAAAGAGTATTGCGTTGTTGGTAAGGTCGTCCTAAAGAAGCGATCGCAGTTTCCAAGGTTTCCACTTCCATACACGTACCACCCAAAGCACCTGCCATTGTAGTAATATGTTCTTCCATCAATGTGCCACCAATATCGTTGCAACCCCAAACTAAGGCTTCGGTTGCACCAGCAAGCCCCAGTTTTACCCAACTCTGCTGATGGTTGGGAATCCAATTACCCAAGTAAATCCGCGCCACAGCCCCCAGCAGCAATGCATCACTCAGAACTGGTTGATCGCGTCCGACACGGCGACGTAAGGGTTTGGGCGCTTCTTGCCCAACGAAGGGTAACAAAATAAACTCTGTGATCCTTGCTGGATATCCCTGATTGATGGCAGTTTTTTGGAGCGATCGCAATTTTTCTAAATGCCCGATTTGCTGCTCGTGGGTTTCAATATGCCCAGATAACATGGTGCTGGTGGTATGCAAGCCTAATTTATGAGCTGTGCTGACAATTTCTAGCCATGTGGCTGTGTCAATCTTCTCTGGACACAGTATCCGCCTTACATCATCGTCTAATACTTCGGCTGCTGTTCCCGGCATTGAGCTAACACCAGCATCGCGCAAAGCAGCAATCACATCAGCATACTCAAGTCCGTCAAGCCTGGCGATAAATTCCACTTCCTGCGGGGAAAAAGCGTGGAGATGGATCTGCGGAAATTCCTGTTTAATGGTTTCCACTACCTTGAGGTAATAGGACAAAGATTTACCATTTATCAGCGCTTGCGGATTTAATCCCCCCTGCATACAGATTTCCGTCGCACCCCGTTGCACCGCATCTGTCGCTTTTTCCAAAACTTGCGCCGAATCTAACCAATATGCACCAGCATCACCATCATCTCGACGGAAAGCACAAAAACTACAGTGCTGCTCACAAATATTAGTAAAGTTGATATTACGATTAATTACGTATGTAACCGTATCGCCTGCTTGTGTGTGGCGGAGTGTATCGGATGTAGCACGTATTGCTGCGATCGCCTCTGGTTCAGTTTGTTGTAACAATACCACTCCCTCTTCAGGAGATAAATCGTACCCCATCAAGGCACGTTCAAGAATTTTTTCAACGGCAATTTTTGTCAACATTACTTTCTTAATTTCTCGGTAAATATTAATTTTTTATCTTCTAAACAATTAAATTCTACTTAAAAAATATGGCTATTCTTAATTAAAAATCATGAAATCGATGCAATATTCGTTGCCGTAAGCGCTCTAAAACTGGTTCTTCTTCGGGTGATACCTCAGCAAATAACATCTCATATATCAGTGGCAGCCCTAGCTGTAAATCTTCAAGAATTTCGCGTTGCTTAAAAACATCTTGGGGTTTTCCTTCTATCACGAGTTGTCCCCGATCCATCACAAATATCCAGTCTGCCCAACGATAAACTAAATCAAGATCGTGGGTTGCCATTATTATAGTTGTACCATCTGCATGAATCTTTTTCAGCGTTGCCATCAACTTACGAGTATGCAACTTATCAAGATATGCCGTTGGTTCATCTAATAATAGCAGTTCTGGTTTTAGCACCATAACATCAGCTATGGAAACTCGCTTTTTTTGCCCTAAGCTGAGATGATGGACAGGTCTTTGTGCTAGCTGAGTAAGTTCAAATTCGACTAAAGCTTGTTCAACTCGTTGTTTAATTTCTCCTGTCGGTAATCCTAAATTGCACAAGCCGTAAGAAATATCTTCTTCAACAGTAGAAGCTACTAATTGTTGCTCTGGATCTTGAAAAACTAGCCCTACTTGTTGCCGTAATTTCATGAGTGATTTACGGTCGTATTGTAGAGGCTTACCTTGCCAATAGACGCTGCCTTTTTGAGGTTTATATAACCCGTTAGCTAATAAAAATAGTGTGGTTTTACCGCAACCATTTTGTCCTATTAATGCACATTTCTTATGAGCAGGAATTTTGAGACTTAATCCATTTAAAGCTGATTGTTCTGCGCTTGTATAAGTGTAATATAACTTTTCAAATTCGAGTAAAAACTGTTGCATGATCATACCAATCTAATGCTATTAATAATGCACATCCTATAACGGCTTCGATAGCATAGCGCCTGGATAAATGATAGCGATGAGGATGCCAAACTTTAAATTCTCCATTAAATCCCCGTGATGCCAAACTCAAGGATACTTGACGATAACTTTCTAGGGTTCGCTTGAGCAACTGTCCAATTAATAGAGCTAAACTTTTCATCCCAATACTAAAACTGCAATAGCCGCCACGAGCTTGTTGGGCAATCCATAATTCGGCAGATGTGTTTAATAAAATAAAAATAAAACGGTACATTAGTAATAATAAATCGGTTAACAGCACAGGAAAACCCACACGGCGCAGAACTTGCAAAAGTTCGGTGAAGGGGATAGTTAACATGATAAAATATAAGCAGGAAAGAGAGGCGATCGCTCGTGTTAAAATCATGAAGCCCTGTTGCATACCGTGAATGCTGATGTACACATAATAAGAACCAATATCCAACCCTGCTGCTGAGTCAGTTTGCACTAAATGGAAGTTATAAATATTTACGCCATTAATCACTAAAGCTGGTAAACTTGTCAACCAAAATAAACTAGCAACATACATTAATTTAAAATAAATCTTGCTAGGAATCCCTGCATATATAATTGTCCAAGTACACATCCAAACTGCAATTAAAACTTGAACTAGGGAATGACTAAAGGCAGCGATAATCAGCAGAGCGATCGCAAACAGCAATTTCTGTTCTGGTGCTAACCACCGCAACCGATTAGTGTATGCAAGAGTATCTATTTGCAGACTCATTCCTTATTCCTTTGATCTTGCGATCGCCCTTTATACAAACCAATTACATAACCAATTACTCCAGCACCCGCTGCCGCTTGCACGGAAAATAATAAGCTTTCTACTTCTCCACTTGGTAACACAATTAATGGATTAAACCAAGGTTTATATTTGGGCTGAATTTCTTTAATTGCATCTTCAGCCTGACCATCTGCGCCGCTAAATTCTCCTTTAATTAATACTAGTGGTGCTACTGCTAATACCACTACTCCTAATAGCAACAGCCAATTACTCAATCCTTTCTTAGACTGTTTCATTGTGTTGAGGTTCCCCTTTGATTAATTTCAAAAATTCTAGTTCTTGAGGTGTATAAGATTGTAGCCAATTCCATACCAATACAGTTAGCAAACCTTCACTAATTGCCAGAGGAACTTGAGTAATCGCAAAAATTCCCGCAAACTTGGTAAATGAGGCTACAAATCCACCTACGGGTGCGGGAAAAGCAAGAGCAAGTTGCACGGAAGTAATAATGTAGGTGAGTAAATCTCCCAAGGCGGCGGCTAAAAATATAGCTATTTTTTGCTTACCAGTTAGCCGCATCGTCAAATGATATATCCAGTAAGCAGCAAATGGGCCTGCGATCGCCATCGAAAAAGCATTTGCCCCCAATGTCGTCAACCCTCCATGAGCCAACAGCAACGCTTGAAATAACAGGACTAAACCCCCCAGCACCGACATAGCTAGAGGGCCAAATAGCACCGCTCCTAGCCCTGTACCTGTAGGATGAGAAGAACTACCCGTGACTGAAGGAAGTTTCAACGCTGACAAGACAAAGGTAAAAGCTCCCGCCAATGCCAAGAGTAATTTTAGTTCAGGGTTGGCTTGGGTGATGCGAGTCAGCGATCGCAATCCTAAAATAAAAAATGGTAACGCCACTACCCACCAAAAAATTGCCCAATTTCCTGGTAAGTAACCTTCCATAATATGCATGGCATAGGCTGGTGTAGACGCTCCAATAACTAGATAAAAGCTCAAAATACCTATCAAAATTAGTGATACGCTTTTTGACTTGAGAAGAATTCTTGCCACGCTGTATACCTCGCAAATAAATTTTAAGAACTTAGTTTAAATCGGTAGATGCTTTAATCAACGATTAAAAATTAAAAATGCTAAGTACTGACAATATTATAAAAACGCAATTTATTTCATCTCCAAGCAAATAAAATGCACTACAGCATAGCAACACTATCTTAGTTTCGTCTATATTCCAGGTGCTATTATACGCATTGTTTGTATTATAAGTACTGCTATAGCAATCCTAAATAACTCCTGAAAATCTCCGATTCCTCTCTCTGCGCCTCTATGGCTAATTTACTTTTACAAATAATTTAGGACTGCTATAAAACAATAAGCATATCAATAAAATAGAACATAGGCAGTAAAAGCTAGTTTATTGATATATTCTTTATACATAAGGTTAAAAACAAATACTGATAAAATTTGGAAATTTGCTTGTAATTTTCACTGACTGATTATCACTTGATCTAAATTTAATAACTTAAAGCAGCAGCTTTGAAGTTATTAAATTTATTGACAATAATTATTAATTCCTCTAATATTTAAAAGCAATTGAAAATATTTTGCAATTCTTTGTTTGGCGCTAACCGTAACTAAATGTCATGCCCAACAACTTCACTCTGGGTAACGAAAAATTTTTGAGCCGTCGTCAATTATTAAAGCTGGGTATAGCAGGTGCTGGAGTAATTGGTGCAGCTGGACTTTGGCAGATGCTAAATCTACAAAGTAAGTCAATCGTCAAAGTGCCACCATTCGATATGGAAGCATCCGATGACGTTAATAATCCGATGAAGATGTTAAGGGATTTTGATTATGGGACAGTAAAGCAAGAAAATGGGCGGACTATCCGAGAATTTCAGTTAACTGCGGGTACTTCGATCATTAAACTCAATAGTGCTGTCTCTTACAACATCTGGGACTTAAACGGTCGCATACCAGGGCCAACGCTACGGGCAAAACAGGGCGATCGCATCCGGGTACTATTTCTCAATAATGCGGGACATTCTCACTCTTTGCATTTTCATGGCGTTCATCCGGCAGAAATGGATGGTGTTCGCCCAATCAGCAACGGCAAAGCCACAATTTATGAATTTGATGCTGAACCCTATGGTGTACACCTGTATCACTGCCATATTGAACCAGTCACCCGTCACATCGCTAAGGGACTTTACGGGATGTTCATCATCGATCCACCTACTCCTCGTCCCCCGGCTGATGAGATCGTACTAGTAATGGCTGGGTATGACGTGAATGATGATAGCCATAATGACTATTACGCTTTCAACGGTTTGCCCCATCACTATATGCATCATCCCATCCCTATTTATCAAAATCAGTTGATTCGGCTGTATGTCCTTAACATCATTGAATACGATCCAGCAGTGACGTTTCATCTTCACGCCAACTTCTTTGATGTCTATCGCTATGGCATGAGCATGACTCCTAGCGAGAAAACTGATGTGATTACGATGGGTGTAGCAGAAAGGCACATCTTGGAATTTGCTTTTCGCTACCCAGGTAAGTATATGTTCCATCCCCATCAGGATGCGATCGCAGAAAACGGTTGTATGGGTCAATTTGAAGTAGTTGCTGATAGCAACTCTAAAAACCCTACTAAAAATTTGTGACAATATTATTCGTATTAATTCCTTAAAATTTTAGATAATAATTGATAAAAACTGTCATTATATGCGACAGTAAAATCTATGACAATGTGTCAAACAAACTATTTGATAGTAATAGTTTGAAATGTTTCAATTAATACCTTTTTTGTTGTGCAAGAAGCAAAGATGATAAAACTTCGTTATATCTGTTTAACAGCAGCAGCAGCCGTAATAGTTACCTTGAGTTCCTGTAGTAGTACACCAACCGCAGAAAATCCATCAGCACCAGTTGCTAGCCCTCAAGCTACACAGGCAGTAAGTAATAACAGTCACAGTGGTCACGGTGGCAAAGAAAAAATTAACATTAATAGCGCTATATTGTCAGAATTAGATAAGTTTGAAGCCAAACTAGGTATTCCAGCTTTATCAAACAAAATCCAGGCAAATCGCCCATACGGCAGCCCAGAAGATTTAGTTACTAAAAAAGTAATTACTCAAGAGCAGTTCGACCAAATAAAAGACCAAGTTGGTGTTCAGGAAGTGGTACTCACTGGTGAGCCAAAAGATATTGACTACATGAGTAAATTGGGCTTAATGAAAGGGCATCTTTTAGTAGCACAAGAACTTCTAGATCAGAATCAGCCGAAACAAGCAGAACCTCATATTGGACATCCAGTTGAGGAAATATATGTTGATGTCGAAGAACAATTAAATGAGCGCAAAGTCAAAGAATTTAAGACAACATTAGTAAGTTTGCAAGATTTAGTGAAATCTAGTCCGAAGGATACCAAAGTTAAAACTAATTTTACTTCTTCAGTGCAAGCAGTGGATGGAGCGATCGCAGCTTTGCCAGCAGATCAACGCTCAAAACCAGGATTTGTGCTACAGGTTGTTAACGAATTGCTAGATTCAGCTAACTCCGAATATGGCGCTGCGATCGCAGATGGTAAAATAACCGCGCCAATTGAGTATCAAGATTCTCGTGGTTTTGTCGTTTACGCCAATGATTTATACAAAGGAATTTCTAGTCAAGTAGCTCAAGCAGATCCCGAAGCCCACAAAGCGATCGATGCTAGTTTTGCTGAACTAATAAAAGTTTGGCCTTCTGCCATCCCACCAGCCAAAGCAGTCAAAACTGCTAATGATGTTACCAAACTGGTGAAAACCATTGAGGAAAACTCTCAAAAAGTGGTTGGTAAATCCAATACCCAAGCACAGCGATAACACTTTCATTTAATGGGAAGGATGGGGTAAGGAGTTTAGAATGAGGAAATAGTTAGGAGTTATGAATTAAAAGTTTTGAGTTAATAATCCCGAACTGCTAACTCCTAACTCCTAACTTATACCTAATTACACATTCATTACTTGAACTAACAACTGATGCAAGAACTTGACCATAAAAAGACCATTGACTTGCTTAACGCCATTATGGAATTTGAACTAGCAGGGGTAGTGCGCTATACACATTATTCTTTGATGGTGACTGGCCCTAACCGTATTCCAATCGTGGCCTTTTTCAAAGCACAGGCAAGTGAATCTTTACTTCATGCCGAACAAGTGGGAGAAATTCTTACCGGTTTAGATGGGCATCCTTCCTTGAAAATTGCCCCAATGGAAGAAACTTACCAGCATAAAGTCAGGGATATCTTGGAAGAAAGCTTATCCCATGAAAAAAAGGCATTGGATCTGTATAAAAATCTGCTCGAAACTGTTACTAATGCCAGCATTTATCTTGAAGAATTCGCGCGCGGCATGATTGGGCAAGAAGAGATGCATAATCTCGAATTGAAAAAGATGCTACGCGATTTTAGTTAATAGTCATTAGTCATTAGTTATTGGTCATTAGTCATTAGTCAAAAAATAATTCAAAGGACAACTGATAAAGGGCAAATGACTAATGGCAAATGAAAAAAGACAAAGGACAAAAGATGAATTTTAGTACTGCTATACCTACTTTTGTAATAACGCTCCGAGAAGGAGTAGAAGCCGCCCTTGTTGTTGGCATTGTGCTAGCTTTACTGAAAAAAGCTAAACAATCCCGACTCAACTCTTGGGTGTATGCTGGTGTCGGCGTTGGTATTATCGTGAGTGCCTTAATAGGCGTGCTATTCAGTTGGGTAATTCAAGTACTGGGAGCAGCTAATCCTCAATACACTTCGGTGGTTGAGCCAGCGTTGGAAGGTGTGTTTAGTGTGTTAGCGATCGCAATGCTCAGTTGGATGCTAATCTGGATGACTAAACAAGCCAGATTCATGAAAGCTACAGTTGAAGGAGCAGTTACACAAGCACTGACACAAAATTCAAATGCTGGTTGGGGTGTTTTTACTTTAATTTTAGTTGCCGTTGTTCGCGAAGGCTTTGAAACTGTTCTGTTCGTTGCTGCTAATTTTCAACAGGGATTAATGCCAGCCTTGGGTGCGATTGGTGGTTTGGTAGTGGCATCTGCCATTGGGGTGCTGCTATTTAAATGGGGTGTCAAAATTAACATCCGCCAGTTTTTCCAGGTAATGGGCATTTTATTAGTGTTGATTGTCGCTGGGTTAGTAGTTTCAGCCTTGAAACATTTTGACGACGCTGTGGCTAACTTTGCCCTTAGCAGTCGTGCTACAGAAAGCCTTTGTTTCTATTACGAACGTTTTACTAAAGTCCACTCTTGTATTTTGGGGCCAATGGTTTCAAATACTTCCAGAATTTTGCCTGACGAACAGTTTCCTGGTATTATCCTCAAATCTTTATTTGGTTACAGAGACAACCTCTATCTTGTACAAGCAGTGGGATATGTAACATTTTTACTTACCATTGGAGGACTATATTTCCGCAGCCTTGGAGGTGCTTCTCCTGAAGGTAAAAAAAATATCCCCTTTCCTCAAAAACCAATTAGTTCTACAAAAGATTGAAGATACACGCGTAAGGGCACGGCATACCGTGCCCTTACACCTCGCAATATAATCTTGTAAGCTCAATAGGAACCGTTATATTCATCAAGGTAGAACCTGAAAACAAGATTTCAAATTATATTTATTGAGCTAAGTAGACTGTGGCGCAAACAATGCTTGCTTAAGCTGCTGACAAGCTTTTTCAATTGCATCTATACTACCTGGATTCACCAGACCATAATAATCAAACATATAGACTCGGTTATTTTTAGTTGCTTGCAGTTTTTGCCAAAAAGCTTCCTTTTTCAGGGAATCTAAAAGCCCAGCTTCCGAATTACCTTGTGGGGGATTGACCAAAATTATCACCTCTGGATTTGCTTCTAAAACTTTCTCAGCCGAAAGCGTCACATAGCCGCCAATTGGGCTTTTTCCTTGTAAATCTGCTGCTATATTTTTCGCCTGAAATTTCGCCAGCAAATCCCCAGCCCAACTATTTTTATTTGGCGCTAAAATTGGTTGACGACTAACCAGCGCTAGAGTAGAAAAACCCTGAGTTGGCTTTTCTGGCAAGAAAGTTTTGTAACGGTTTAACAAAGTCTGAGGATCAGCATCAATTGATTTAGCAAGCGTTTTAGTAAGTTCTTCTAGAGATTCCCAGTTATTTACCTTAGTCATAAAGGTTGGAATCCCTAGCTGTTGAAGTTTTTGAATTGGGATGTTATAAAAACCTTCTGCACCAATAACTAAATCTGGTTTGAGTGCTACCACTTTTTCTAAGTTGGGCGGACTTTGCCCTTCCCTAACGCGGGGGATATCCTTGAATCTTGAGTCATTATTAAATAATTTACTACCAGTAATTCCAACAATTTTTGTTTGATCGAGCCGAGAGATAATGTCAGCAGACAGAGAAGAAAGAGCAACAACCCTTTTAGCTGATCCTTTTGATAATTGCTGAGAATTTGTATTTACCGTTTCAGTAGGGTTTGTGATTTTTGTTTGTGGCTGTTGAGTGGTTACTGTAGTGCAACCAGCCAAAACTATACTCATCAAAAGTGCTAAAGCAGATAATAACCAACGACGATACATATTAAAACTCCTTTTAGGGTAAGAATGGCATAAGAAACATACTCAGCACCACATTCAAAAATAGCAAATTTAGCTTTTAGTTCACTTGACTTGACTTTGCGATCGTTGCGTAGACGCTTTAGTTCAGCTCCTACCTTGTTTATTGAAATATTGAAAGTTTTAATCGGCTTTAGCTATAGCAATCCTAAATAAGCCGTGAAAATCTCCGATTCCTCTCTCTACGTTCTCTGCGCCTCTGCGGTTAATTTATTTAACAATGATTTTTAAGACTGCTACATATAGCTATTAATTCCCAAACGGAATAGCAACGAAGCTAGAAATTAAAAAGATGGGGGTAATGACAAGAGCTAAAAGTCAGGTTATTCTTAGTTCAAAAATACTACTAGTTTTGGCAGATTTTCACTAACTAAGGTAGAGGCTAAATCTACCCAATAGTAGGCTAAATTGCGTAAAAATTTAGATATTTTATACTGCAATATATGTATTTATGTATTTATAAAAAAATTCGGCAACACAAATAGTCCTTTATCAGTCTTGAAAAAAGAGGTTTTAGAACCTTTACTCCTTAACGATATAATTCGATACACGTTGCCCACAATTATCTGAATTGGGGTCGATGATTATTGTGTCCATCTACTGCTAGGTATGTCTAACCATTCCTTGAACGTTGCAAGATCAAGATTATTTTGGCAGCGCCTATTCGCTGTTGTTTTCACTAGTAGTTCGTTGCTCCCCAACTTGGGAAGCGAACCAGCAAGGGCGCAAGTAACCCAGTATTGTCACTTATCATCGGCAGCAGCACAAGAAAAAGAAACCTTACGTTTATCAGCTCTCAAAGGCAACCAAGATGCCCAAACCCGCTACCAAAATTTAGTAAAAAAGCAGGCACAGGAATTACAGAAGTGTCGCACCCGGACTTGGCCCCAAATCCAAGCCCTCTGGTTGCGCTTGTATCCCTGTGATGTTCAACCAGGAACAATTGACCAGATTATGGATCGGATTGTCAACCGTGGTTATAATCAAGTTTATATAGAAGTATTTTACGACGGGCAAGTATTATTGCCAGCAACAGCCAACCCGACGGCTTGGCCTTCTGTAATTCGCACCCCAGGAGCAGAAAACGCCGATTTACTCGCCACAGCAATTCAAAAAGGTCGGCAACGCGGTTTAAAGGTCTACGCCTGGATGTTTACTACCAATTTCGGCTATACTTACGCCCAGCGTAAAGATAGAGAAGATGCGATCGCTCGTAATGGTAAAGGTCAAACAAGCTTATATGTCGTAGATAACGGCTCTCAACTATTTATCGACCCCTACAACCCACAAGCAAAACGCGACTACTACCAATTAGTACAAGAAGTTTTACGTCGTCGCCCAGATGGTTTGCTATTAGACTACGTGCGCTATCCGCGCCAAGCAGGAAGTGATTCCATCGCTACCAAAGTTTCAGATTTATGGCTATTTAGTCCCGCAATTCAAGAAGCTTTATTTAAACGGGCACAGAATTATAAAGGGCTAGACTTGATTCGCCGCTTTTTGCGTAAGGGATATGTCACCGCCGGAGATATCGCTGAACTCGATAAACTTTATCCTCAGGAAGGCGAACCCCTCTGGCAAGGACGCATCCCCCCGCCAGGGCAAAAATCAATTCTGCCTGCAACTGATAGACAGCCACTTTTACAGTGGGAATTGTGGCAACTCGCCGTTGCCCACGCCATGCAAGGAATTCTAGATTTTGTCACTATAGCTAGTTACCCAGCAAAGCAGCAAAATATTCCCACGGGAGTAGTGTTTTTCCCTGATGGCAACCAAACTGTAGGACAAGGGTATGATTCCCGCTTACAACCTTGGGATCGTTTCCCCGCCACATTGCAGTGGCATCCTATGGCTTATGGGAATTGCGGTAATGCGAGTTGTATTGTGGCACAAGTGCAACGGGTTTTGAGTATGACAAAACCTGGTACTCAAGTGATTCCAGCTTTAGCCGGCAAATGGGGAGGATCTATTAGTAATCGTCCATCCCTAGAAGCGCAAATGCAAGCACTTCGCCAATACGCCCCCCAACTGAAGGGAGTGAGCCATTTTGCCTATTCTTGGCAATATCCTCAGAATGATAATGATCGCAAATTTTGTCGCAGTCGGTAAATAGCAGGAGTCAGAATTCAGAAGGAAAATCCCCCTCATCTTTCTCATCCCCCACTAACTTAATTCTGAATTCTGAACTCTTTTTCAATTAACTTAAAGCCAAATCCTCTGGTGTATTACAGTTAAACAGCATTTCGGGTTCTGGTAAAGGCAAAACTTCTACAGGATATTGCCGCAGCCATTGCTGAAACGATCGCCCCCCTTGGTTGATAAACTCTAAAAGCGGTGGCAAACAGCGACGGCGATAGAAACCACATAGAGGTTCCCAACCTTTCGGATGATGAGCTAAAGCTGCGATCGCATTATCCTCCACGCCATCAAGTCTAGTTACCCAATCTTGCAAAACCTCAACCCGCAATCTTGGCAAATCGCAAGCAAGCAGCAGCACCCATTCTGTTTTAACTTCGGCTAGCCCTTGGGCAAACCCAACTAGAGGCCCGTGGGCTAAAGATTCTTCAGATAAAGGCACTTCTCGAATAAACTGACAACCAGGCAAAAGCAAGTCTTGATAGCGTTCTGGCCAGGGAGTGACTATATAAACAACATCAGCACAGCTTTGAGCAATGCTACAAACTCGCTGCAACAACGGCACTCCTTGAATGGGAATCAGGGCTTTATCTTGGCCCATGCGAGAACTTTTGCCACCTGCTAAGACTATGGCAGTTAATTCGCTGCGGATAGTCATGTTAGTTCTCTGGCTCAAAAAACGTAATGCATACACCAGCTACATCAATAATCGCAAACTCCTTCATTCCCCAAGGTTGTGTTTGCAACTGACCGTTGGGATGAATCATTTGTCCGCCTTGTGCTTGAAATTCCTGATAAAGCTGCTCAATACCATCAACTTTGATCCGAAAAGTTGTCCATTCTGCAAGGTGTTGATCGTCATTTTTTTGCAGAAAAATTTCTGCACAGTCGCGTTTTATAATTGCCATAATGACCGGATCGCCTTCTTTATGGATTGTTGTAAAACCAAGTTGTTCATAGAAAGCGATCACTTTTTCCATATCGCTACCAGCAGGAATAATAGGACTAATGTTTCCAAGTACAGGCGGTTTATTCACGGTTGTGCGTCTGACTGTTGCTAAAATTACCCTCTATTTTGACTTTTCTGGACTTGCTGCAATAAATGCTCTACATTTGCTGCTGGTGCAAGACACTTCAAACCTTGGCAAACTAACCCAACGCTTCCCTCCGGTAAATCAGATGTTATGGCAAACACAGCCGTTGGTAAAAACTTGGGGATCAGAGAGTTTATTTGCTCAGTGGTGCTGCGAATCAAGGTAGAATTACGATACCAATCCAAAGCTGTAAATAAACTAGGACAAGCTTGGGGAGCGCGATTCATCACACTCCGAAAAGCTTTCAAACCAAGTTCTGCTAAATCCAAATAGTCTAGATTATCGGTGAGTAGGGCGAGACGAACAAGATTAGCGATCGCAATTCCATTCGCTGATGGTGTAGCATTATCAACGTAACTACGCTCCCGCACAATTAAATCTTGACTAGAGTCGCTTGATGTGTTATAGTAACCACCTAATTCTGCACTCCAGAGAAATTCGTTGAATTCATCTTGGATGGCGATCGCTTTTTCTAGCCATTGCTTATGCTCAGGGTTGGAAGCTTGTAAATCCAGCAGAGCTTTAATAAAAAAGGCGTAATCTTCAGACTGCGCTAAAACGGTTGGTTCTCCTTGATAGTTGAGTCGCTGAAAACGCCCATCGACAAACTGATTTTCCAAGATAAAATTCGCCGCTCGTGCTGCTAATTCCAGATATAACGGTTCTTGGAAAACCCCAGCAGCTTTAGCTAGCCCAGAAATCATCAAGCTATTCCAAGCGACAATCATCTTCGTATCTGTCACTGAAGGAATGCGACCTGGCCAGTTAGTGGTTTTTGCTTCCTGGTTGTTACGAGCCGGGGGAAAAGTTTCTAAAGACTCAGAACTAACGCCATAGCGAGCGGTAAACAGCTTGCTCAAAGCCGTTTCCACCGTTGCACTCAGTTGCCCAGAATAGCGCCTTTGCAAGACATTACGTCCTTCAAAGTTGCCGTTAGGTGTTACCGTAAACTGTTCTAATTCCCTTAATTCTTCAGGTGTTAACAGTTGTTGTAATTCGCTGTAATTCCAGACGTAAAAGGCTCCTTCTTCTGGTTCTACTGCCGTGGGTTCAATGAAGCTGTCGGCATCTTGAGCAGCATAGAAGTAACCTTCAGGCGCGGTCATTTCCCGCTTCAGCCATTGTACAGTACCAGCAACTGCTCTCTCAAAGGCTGCTTCTTGTACTCCTGCACTCCATAAAGAAGCTATATACTCCACAATCTGTCCATTGTCGTAGAGCATTTTTTCAAAATGGGGCACTGTCCAAGTAGCGTCAACAGTATAGCGATGAAAGCCACCGCCTACATGATCGTAAATGCCCCCCAGCGCTAAGTCTAATCCGCGTTGGGTACAAACTTGCTTACCATCATAGCGAGATTCAAAATTAAATCGAGTTCCCCGCAGTGCTAATTCTGCATAGGGAATCATCGGAAAGCTATTACCAGATTGACTAGGAGTAATTACACCTGTGCTGGTTTCCCAACCTTGGCGGAGTAATTCCCGGTCTTCAAGCTCATCTGTTGTATCATCTTGCAGCACCGCAGACGTGAGCAGCGACTCAATAATTAAGGCTTTGCGTTGCTGTAATTCTGCTTTTTCTGTATCGTAGTAACGGCGAAGCGCTTGCAACACCTGTAAAAATCCAGGACGACCATAGCGCGGGTCTACAGGGAAATAAGTACCAGCATAAAACGGCACTAAATCTTCTGGGGAAAGAAATACGTTTAAAGGCCAACCCCCTTGACCACTCATCATCTGCAAAGCTTGCATATAAATGCTATCGAGGTCAGGTCTTTCTTCCCTGTCTACTTTGATGGGAAGATAATTAGCATTCATGTAGTCAGCGATCGCAATATCAGAAAAAGCCTCGCCTTCCATGACAGTACACCAGTGGCAACTAGAATAGCCAATGGAGAGAAAAATCGGTTTATTTTGCGCCCTTGCAGTTGCAAGTGCTTCATCACACCAAGACCACCAATCAATCGGGTTTTCGGCGTGTTTGCGGAGATAGAGGCTCTTAGCTTCAGCAAGGCGATTAGTCATGATTAAACGCAAGTAGTTGCCTTCTTTGCTCAGTCTATCTTGTTCCCAGAAGTCTTAGCCTAAACGGCTATGTACATAAGCAAGAAATCCTACGAGCGAATTATCCCTTGGGTAAGAGATAGTAGTCCATGTCTTTGATATCGCCGACACCTGTACAATTTGTGAAATATTTTTACTGAAACGATCGCAATAGTAAGCTAACGATATTTGGTGGCGTTTCTGGCACAGGTGATGCTGTCCTTGTTTGAATCATAGTATTTGGGCTAAGTCCTGCTATCAGGTGGAGCAAGAAGGTGATGATGGCGGCTTGTACAAGTTTTTCCAGCATGGCACGTCTCTCTGGGTGGATAGCATTAAAGTAGGACTGGTTATTCTAAATACACCTTGTACTATCGATTTACCGAATCTAACAAAAATAACTTGAGAATTGCTGAGGAAAATCCTAAAAAAATGTTTAAAATGTTACTAATTTAACACAATT
Organism: Nostoc sp. FACHB-888; assembly: GCF_014696655.1. Lineage (NCBI taxonomy): Bacteria > Bacillati > Cyanobacteriota > Cyanophyceae > Nostocales > Nostocaceae > Nostoc > Nostoc sp. FACHB-888. The sequence continues at coordinate 105,728 of NZ_JACJQM010000013.1, forward strand.
CCCTAAGTAAGTTGGATTTCGGTTATCGGCTTAATCACTACATCGCCAAAGTTGTCCAGCAAGTGCCGATATATGAGGTTGGCGATAATTAGAGTTTTTAATTTGTTCTTCTCTTTTTTTTAGACACCTTCTGTTCCTAAAAAGTGCCCTTAGGGGTTAAATTTTATAGTCTGCTCAACTGAAAATCGCTGTATTAGACAAGGGAAAACGAGAAAGGATTGATTTATCTGCTTGAGAACTGTAGAGATAAACCCCAGTTTCGTGCTGTCACCGATAAAATGTATTTAAAGTAGCCACAAACACGCTTCCATGATTCCTATCGTTATTGAACAATCGGGTCGAGGCGAACGCGCCTTTGACATCTACTCACGGCTGTTGCGTGAGCGCATCATCTTTTTGGGACAACAAGTTGACAACAACATTGCTAACTTGATTGTTGCCCAACTGCTGTATTTGGATGCCGAAGACTCGGAGAAAGACATTTATATGTACATCAATTCTCCCGGTGGTTCGGTGACGGCTGGTATGGGCATTTTTGACACTATGAAACACATTCGCCCTGATGTCTGTACAATTTGTACCGGATTGGCGGCGAGTATGGGCGCTTTCCTCCTCAGTGCTGGTGCTAAGGGTAAGCGGATGAGTTTACCCCATTCTCGGATTATGATTCATCAACCTCTAGGTGGCGCTCAAGGACAAGCGACTGATATCGAAATTCAGGCGCGGGAAATTTTGTACCACAAGAAGCGGCTAAATGACTATTTAGCCGAACATACAGGTCAACCAATTGAGCGCATTGCTGAAGATACTGAACGTGACTTCTTCATGTCACCTGAGGAAGCCAGAGAATACGGCTTAATTGACGAAGTGATTGACCGTCACGCTGCTGGTAGCCGTCCAGCAGTTGCTGTTCTTAATTAATAGTCACGATTGGTAAATGGTGATTTACCAATTTTAATTCCCTTAAACCCTAAAAATAACCCCTTTTCATCAGTGAAAAGGGGTTATTTGACTTCAAAACTCGATTCAGATTTAACACACTACGTTATTAGTCATTAGTCCTTACAAATAACTAATGACTAATGACAAATCAAAATCCCGCTATTGGGTCTGGCTGAGATTGTAAGTAATTGAGGAATCCGTGTAATTCTTCTTCAGTTAGCAAAGTACGCCCCCGCTTACCATAAGTTTCAATCAGATGTTCCCGTCCTTGTTCTGGTGTCCAGCCTAAACGCTGAAGTTCGACATCTGTTTTAGCAATTACATCCGATAAATCAACGGGTTCAGCTTTCTTCTTTCTCTTTCCTGCCACTGGCGGGGTAGCGACATTCTCTTGAGGGCTGTAACTCCGAGGTGTAAATGGTGTGACATTATTGGCAGAAATCTCTGGAAATGTTTGATTTTCCACCTGTTTATCAAAGGTTATTTCCAAGTTTTCCACTGGAGGATCAAATTCTAGCTCCTTGTTGGGTGTCACAGGAAAGTTTTGACCTAAATCTTGGCTATAGCTATCGCTTGGTAGGGACGCACCACTGCTGTACCCGTACTGTTCATTATTGTTTGTTACTACTTCTGGTTTGATGTTCCGTACTTTGGAAGGCGGTATAGATATTTCTTTGTCACTGACTACTGACCACTGACTACTAACAAAATCCTGATCTTTGGCAGAGGAATAGGCAGCAGACTGATCTAATCCACTTTTGGTATTCAACGAAGGGTTTAGCTGCGCTGGTGGAATTGGATTTGAGCTAAATGCAACTGATTGCTGTGGCGCATTTGTAATACCCAAAACTATCAGCGCCCTGGTTCTGGCTTGGTCTTCTGCTGCTTCTACTGTTTCTGCTGCTGCCATACCCGTAGCACGGGTTACACCTTCTATTTGCACGCTTGCCCGGACAATATATTTTCCTTGAAAAATTTGCACTAATTCAGAAATCAGACTGCCCTTGGGATACAAGCTCTGGAATTGAGCCAACATAATATTGCTACCAATCTAAATCTTTTTAATAACGGGGTCGATACTGCCTGTATGCTCAAGCGAGCTAGCTACCCTTACTTTAATTTACATCCACTCTATACCCAGGATGCCTACCAATATTGCATTTTTTATTTTTAACTCTCATCAATAAGCTGTTATGCATTTAACTTGAACATTTACACGATGACCGTTAACCGTCAACAGTTAACGATCATAAAGAGCGCTTATACAATTTAGGCGCGCATCAGCTTAGTGATAGGGAACTCCAAAAAATAAATTATCCAAATTTCTGGACTCAACACTACTATTTTTCCCCCTGCTCCCTGCCCCCTGCTCCCCTGCCCTAAATGCGATGGGATATTTTTTTAGTTGGAAGTCCCATATTCTTGCTTTGTCCTGTGTCCCAATTGTAGCAGCAGCTCTTTTTTGACGAAATTTTTAGCTAGTGCTAACTTATCTGGGTAGTCTTGCCTGCAATGCTATACTGATTACCCAACTTGATATCTAGAACTATTTTCTGGAAATGCGCTCTAAATCTACAATAATGGAGATACGGTTCGCCCTCACTGCTTATTAAGCTGCTCACCTAATTGTTACCGATTCTACATGTGGGTAAATTGGGTTCACCGGCAGTTCCTCCGAGTCAAAAATCAGATTCTAATGGCGTAAAATTACCTTCACTCTAGACAATCAAACACCTGTAGTTTCCACGCCACTTGACGGCAGTTGCTCCACTTGGGGAGACCCCTTGGCGTTAGCCTCTCCCTTTAGGAGAAGACCGCACTGCCTCCTCCCCTTGGGGAGACCTCAAGACCCTTCGGGTTCGGCAGTCCCCCAGACACTCGTTCCGACGCTCGTTCCTCGCTAACGGCTATCGCTACCGCTAGCGCTAACGACGGGAACCGCCAAGACGGGGGCTGCCTAACCGCAGTAGCTTCCCTGCATAGCGCTTTTGAGCAGTATGGATTCTCTAAACCCAGCTTCTCAAAAACCCGTCGCGTAATTACCTAGCGGGGCTAGATTTAAATCAGGCGTACTTTCTCAGTTTGGTTAGATGAAGAGAGTTGAACGCAGGCGAATTCTGAGAGCATCGTGCAGTGAGAAGTTCGTAGATGCCCAGAGTTGTTCGTGGGTAGGCTTCCTTTGCTCGGAACTGCCGGAGTAGTTTCCCACTCTTGCTGGGTTGGGCTTCCTTTCCTTAGAACTTAGGAAGCCTTGCCTCTGAGCAATTCGCTTCCAGCTTGTTTCTGTAAGCCGTGAGGGTATACAGAAAAGAACCAGATTAAACAACCAATGATGTTTTGACCAAAGGTCGGTTCACTGCATGGAATTTTCAATCGCTACACTCCTTGCCAATTTCACCGATGATAAATTGGTAGCTCGGAAGGTTTTAGAAAAGAAACTTGGCTGTGAAGATGAAAAAAGCTTACAAAAACTTCACATCGCCTTAGATGTTCTCGAAAAAATCGGTATTTTAGTGAAAGAACGGGGCAAGTACCGCCGTGTCACCGAAGAGGGAGTAATCGAGGCAAAGCTCCGTTGTTCTAGTAAAGGCTTTTGCTTTGCTATTCAAGATGTCGAAGGAGCCGAGGATATTTACATCCGCGAAAGTCATTTGAGTAATGCTTGGAATGGCGATCGCGTTTTGGTAAGAGTTCTCAAAGAAGGCAGCCGTCGTCGCTCTCCTGAAGGGGAGGTGAAGCTAATTCTAGAACGTTCTAACCACACTTTACTGGCACGAATTAAGCAGGTAGAAGCTGGTTTCCGGGCTGTGCCTTTAGATGATCGATTGCTGTTTGAACTGAAGATTCAACCTAACGAGGCAAAGTTGGAAGAAGCGATCGATCACTTGGTTCATGTGGAAGTTTTGCGTTACCCGTTAGCACAATATCCTCCCCTTGGTCGAGTGGTGCAAATCCTCGGTAGCGATGCCGAAGCTGCTGCTGATATAGATTTAGTTACGTGTAAACATGACCTTTCCCGGACTTTTCCAGATAATGTACTAGATGCAGCCGCCAAGTTGCCCAAAAAGCTACTTAAAGCAGACCTGAAAAATCGGCTGGATTTGCGTAATTTATTTACCTTCACCATTGAAGGGGTAAATGGCGATACCAAAGTTATAGAAAACGCTTTTAGTTTAGAAAAAAACCTAGCCGGAAATTGGCTTTTAGGCGTTCATATTACCGATGTTTCTCACTATGTCCAACCTGATGAAGCCTTAGATAGAGAAGCACTCAAACGGGGCAAATCAGTATATCTGGGAGAATTAGTGCTGCCCATTCTACCCCCAGGTGTGGCAGAACGCTGTTCTTTAGTACCTGGAAGCGATCGCTTAACTATCTCTTTTTTAATTACCATTGATCCCCAATCTGGACAAGTCCTGGAATGGGAAATTCAACCCAGTGTAATTAACGTAGAAACTGCACTGACTACTGAACAAGCCCAAGCAATTCTTACAGGTGAAGCGCAAGAATCATCACAGGTTTCCCAAATCCTGCAAGACCTCCAAGCCTTGCAAACAGCCATCAAACAGGTACGGTTGACTCGTGGTAGCCTCCAGTTAAATCTGCCGCCTAGCCAAAACGCCTACTATGATGAAGGGATTTTAGGCGCTGTGGTGGTGAATGATTTACCAGTGCGATCGCTACTCACGGAGTTGGTACTATTAGTTAATCAACTGGTTGCAACTCACTTAAATGCTCTTGGTGTTCCCGCCATCTGGCGAGTTCAAGGCACGCCCGATGTCGAAGATGTCCAGGAAATGCTGAAATTGGCAGTCAATTTGGGCGTTGACCTCACACTAGATCCAGAAGTCGATATCCAACCCTTAGATTATCAACATTTGACTACAGCTTTTGCGGAATCTCCCTCTGAGCAAGTTCTGACTTACTTGTTACAAGATACCCTTAAGCCGTCTGCGTACAGCACTACCAAAGGTTCTCACTTTGGTCTGGCACTACCGCAATATGTCCACTTTAGCGCTCCCTTGCGGCGTTACCCAGATTTGCTGATGCAGAGGGTGTATTACACGCTACTCGAAAACGGACGCGATCGCCGCAATACCCGTGTGAGAGAGCGCGTTAACCTGCGCCACTCCTCCAGCCACGAGGAAATTAACTGGAACGTTTTACCCCCAGAATTGCAACAAGAACTGCAAAGCGATCTGACTAGGGTAATTGTCCAAATCAACGACCGAGAAAAAGAAGTCCAAGAGGCTGAAGCCGATTTAGCCGGGCTACAAAAAGCCCAACTGATGAAGCAACGCATCGGACAGGTATTTCAAGGTGTGATTACTGGCGTTCAATCCTACGGTTTCTTTGTGGAAATTGAAGTCCCAGCCGCTGAAGTGGAATCTAGCAGTAATCCTGGTGTGCCTTTGAGGGTAGAAGGATTGGTACATGTCAGTTCTCTCAAAGACGATTGGTATGAATATCGCGCTAGACAACAGGCACTGTTTGGGCGCAAAAATCGCGCTTCTTATAGATTAGGCGATCGGGTCGCCGTACAAGTTAAGAGTGTCGATTACTACCGTCAACAAATTGATTTGGTAACTGTCGGCAGCGATGGTGTACCCAAAGGTTTAACTGGTAATGGTTCCAATGACGATCTGTCAGACCTCTACTTACCAAATGACATGGAGTCTGATGATATAGACCCTTACTCGGAGGATGAGTAAAATCAACTAAAACGTTCGTGTCAAATAACACTAAACCTCTAATTTTAGGCGTATCGGGCGCATCTGGTCTGATTTACGCTGTTCGCGCGATCAAATTTTTGCTAGAAGCAGATTATAGTATTGAATTGGTTGCTTCTAAATCTACTTACATGGTTTGGCAGTCAGAACAGGAAATTCGGATGCCATCAGAACCAAGCGGGCAAGAACAATTCTGGCGAGAGCAAGCTGGAGTTGCACTTTCGGGTAAACTCCGCTGCCATCCTTGGGGTGACGTTGGAGCTGGGATTGCCAGTGGTTCCTTTGCCACTCTGGGGATGATAATTATTCCATGCAGCATGAGTACAGTAGCAAAGTTAGCGGTTGGCTTGAGTTCCGATTTACTAGAACGGGCGGCGGATGTCCAACTCAAAGAAGGGCGAAAGCTGGTCATTGTCCCTCGTGAAACGCCTTTTAGCCTCATCCACCTGCGTAACTTAACCTCTTTAGCAGAAGTTGGAGTGAGAATTGTCCCCGCTATTCCCGCCTGGTACCATAATCCCCAAACCATTGAGGATTTAGTTGATTTTGTAGTCGCCCGTGCTTTAGATCAACTAGATATTGACTGCATCCCAATTCAGCGGTGGGAAGGTCGTCGCTAATGCCCTCAGCAGACTGATCGGAAATTTCACAATAGTCCTAAAAGGGTAATGATAGAGATGGCTGATAGTGTCAGTAGTCAGTGAACAGTAATTAGTGAAGAGTAATCAGACTGATAACTGACCACTGACAACTGACCACTGATAACTGACAACTGACAAAATTGCTATGGCTGTAATTCGCTTAATTTTATTGGTGGCGGTACTGGGAGGACTAACGCTGTTGTTAGTCCAAAATTGGTCACCTGCCATATCGCTAGTATTTTTGGGCGTGCAAACTCAACCATTACCACTAGCGATATGGATTTTATTCAGTACTGCCACTGGTGCTTTCACATCTGTATTGATTGCTACCTTGTTTAACTTATCCAATTATTTTGGGGGAGGACAACGCCAAACTCCTGAGCGCCGAAGCACAACTTCGGCTCGTGCGAAGGCAAACCGGAGAGAAGAACCTACATCTCGCCCTGCCAGTTCTCCACCACCAGCTAGTAAAAAAGAAGAGCCTAGCAGTGATGTATTTGATGATTGGGAGACAAATGGCAGTAAAGATGATGATTGGAACTTTGATGAAAGCTTAGACGAAGCACCTACCCCTAATCCTCAAGCTCAACAGCCTAAAGATTCTAAAACTTACGAACGTCAATCAGAAGTCAAAAGCAGTTCTCAGTCCGGTTCAGTTTATTCTTACAGCTACCACGAACCAAAAAATACGGCTGTGGGAAAAACTGAATCCGTTTATGATGCTGACTACCGGGTGATCATCCCTCCTTATCAGCCGCCAACTACCAATCAAACTGATGATGATGATTGGGAATTTTTTAATGATGATGATGATTTTGAGGATGATGATAAACGCTCCCGTCGGTGAGATGCAGCAGGCTCTCTACTTGATGCCACACCGCTCTCTAGACTCCTGCTTGACCTTACCAGTCATGGCAGCTTCCTGCAAAGTCATGAAAGCATTAAAATCTTCCAATTCATACCGGGTAGTCAACAATTGTCGTAGTTGATTTTCAGCTTCCACTGTCAAATAGCCAGTTGCTAAAGCTTTTTGTACAACGTCACGAATTCGAGTCATAGTTGACGCCTCATTCATCATATATTTATTCATTCAGGCTTATTGGGGTGAAATATGCAGTAGTCTTTCATGCCAAAACTTCAAATTTGCAAAGTTTTTTGGGCGATCGCAGTATATAAGTCATTATTTACACCTCTATCAGAAACATTTAATTGCTCAGAGCTTGTTATGACTAGATTTTTAGAATAACTACACGGTGCTGGTAGAAACACAGTGTTTTGTATACTTAAAATTACCCACCAAAGTGAAAATTCGGATTATTTAGATAGACAGGAATTGTTTGAATAAAGTTTCAAAGAAGCTATATTATTTTTTTTATTAAGCATAGCGATCGCTATGCAGCAAATACAAAGTTAATTGAGGGAACTTACTACATTCCTGAGAAATTATTCGTTTATATTATGATAATTTCGCAGAAAAATTGTTAATTAATTGCCTTGGTTACTTTAAATACATTAACAATAGTAATAACAACGGTTGATTAAACTAAAATAGAAGATGAATTTGTAGAATTTAAAAATAATTGCGAGTTAGAAAATTTATATAGCAGTCCTAAACAATTCGTGAAAAGTTAGATAAGCGAAAAACTTTACGAAGTTGGGAATTTAGACACTGCGATCGCTTTTCTATTCTTATACATAATGAAGTGCGTTAAGGCAGTTTATAATTTAAAACTGTGCCTCAGAACTCATAATTGGAGCAAAGCAACTGGTGAGCAGCTTATTAAAAGGAGTCAACCTGTACTTAATTGGCATGATGGGTGTTGGTAAGACGACAATAGGGCGCTTACTGGCCAAGGAACTGGGTTATGGGTTCGTGGATACCGATGATGTCATTGCCCAAGCAACAGGTAAATCTATCAATCAGTTATTTGCCGAAGAAGGGGAAGCAGGATTTCGCCAGATAGAAAGTGACGTGCTTTCACAAGTCTGTGCTTTTACAAAATTGACTATATCAACAGGTGGAGGCATTGTACTGCGGCGAGAAAATTGGGGTTATCTGCACCACGGTTTAATAGTGTGGCTAGATGCGCCAGTGGATCTAATTTACAGCCGTTTAGCTGAGGATACCACAAGACCACTCTTGCAAGATGCTGATCCTAAAGGCAAATTGCGATCGCTCCTTGAACAACGAACACCACTTTACTCTCAAGCCGATTTGCACATCACCGAGCGAGAGGGAGATACGCCTGAAGACGTTGCCAAACGAATACTTGAGGCAATTCCTGGCGTACTAAAAAAAACTGTTTCTCATTAATGGGGAATATTAATCTAACTGTATCTGCAAAAGATATTTTTCATGAATCAGTTAAAAAAGCTTTGCAAAAAGAACAAAGGAGGATTACGAGCGATCCTTTAAAATTTAAATTTGGGTAAGTCAATTTCCAAATTGGTTTAGGCGTAGAGAAAATAATTGCCGCAGAAAAAGGAAATGAAAAAATAGCAATTGAAATCAAAAGCTTTTTAAACCCCTCGGCAATTACAGATTTTTACTCTGCTTTGGGACAATTTCTTAGTTAACGTCTAGCATTAGCAGGATATGAACTAGAGCGAGTCTTATACTTAGCAGTTCCATTGGATACATACAAAACATTTTTTCAACTGGAATTTACTCAAACTGCGATCAAACAGTATCAGGTGCTATTAATTGTTTACAATCCAGTAGATGAGGTGATTGTAGAGTGGATAAACTAGCAAAATATCAAGAATATGTTAAAACATTGTTGACGAACTATGCCAGTGATGATGTCTCGAATAACAATGTCGAAGTCCAACTGATTTTAGACACAGAACGCAATCATTATCAATGGATGAATGTAGGTTGGCAAGGATTTAATCGTATTTATCGATGCGTTATCCATTTTGATATTAAAGATGGCAAAATCTGGCTGCAACAGAATTTAACCTATCGCAATCCAGCAGAGGAATTAGTGATAATGGGAGTACCACGAGAGGATATTGTCTTGGGTTTGCAAGCTCCATATAAGCGTCAGTATACAGATTATGGCGTAGCGTAGTGCGATCGCTCCTCGAACAACGAAGATCACTTTACTTTCAGCGAATACTTGAGGCAATTCCTAACGCTCTCAAAACACAAGTTTTTTATTAGGAAGACTCAAATTACCAAATTTTGGTCATTCGTAGGATAAATCCTGGTAATTCTGGATTGCCACTAACTGCTTCGGGATTTTCCAAAATTTCAACTTCTCGATTCGGACGGTAAATGTAGACTTTTCTATTTTGCCGATCAATTAACCAGCCTAGTGATGCACCGTTATCGATGTACTCCTGCATTTTGTCTTGTAATTTTATCAGGCGATCGCTAGAGGAACGTAGTTCAATTACAAAATCAGGAAAAATTGGTGCAAATGAAGCTTTTTGTGCATCTGTTAAGGCATTCCAGCGCTCCAGTTCAATCCAAGAAGCATCAGGAGAACGCATTGCTCCATTAGGTAGCGTAAAACCTGTACTGGAGTCAAAGCCTATGCCAGTGCCATCTTGTTCTGTCCAATACCCAAGCTGTGCAGCAATGTTAAAGTTACGGTTGCCCGTATCTGAAAAAGCTGGTGGCATAATGATGACTTCCCCATTAGCAGTGCGCTCGATTCGTAAATCTCCATTGGCTTGGCAAAATTCGTAGAACTGCTCATTTGTCATCTGCACAAGCGAGGGAAAATTTACCGTTAGGGGTGTGCTTTCAGTTTGAATTAGCAGCGTAGTCATTTTCATTCCCTAGCTTCAGCCGAATGATTTCAATTTTAGAGGTTTGAAGGAGCGATCGCTGTTATATTGTGTCCGGTAATGTGGGAATAGTTAATTTGTAAGGTGCGTTACTTCGTTAACGCACCATCTTGATCTGTCTCATCCTTCGTATAGGATTGACTCTAGAGCTTGAAGTTTTACTGCTGTCTCACGAAAGAATTCAATGGATATTGAAGAGTTTTTTAGTCGTTTAGATGCTGGGGAAAATGATTTTTCAGGAGTCGATCTCAGTGGTGCAGTCTTAAGCGAAGTTGACTTGTCTGGCATTAATCTCAGTGGTGCTGATTTGAGTGGGGCGCTCCTCTGTAAAGCTAGTTAGGGGGTGCTGATTTAAGAGACGCTAATCTGAGCGGTGCTGATTTACGTGGTGCTGATTTGAGAGTTACTCGTATGGAGGGCGTTAATCTTGAAAATGCTAATTTATTGGAAGTTAACTGGCACTGCGCGGAAATGTATGGGGCTTATTTCTACAATACCGTTATGCCAGATGGTGAACTCGTAACTGAACCAAACACCTATGAATGATTAGTACAAACATACTCGGATTTGGCATCAGAGATTGTGAAGAGTTACAAAGTCTTCTACACTGACTGAAATAGGTTTTAACTCTCTCTGTTAGGCTCCTTATGACGGTTAACGATTCTGAATACATCAGGCAAGCTGAAGCTAATTGTGTGCAAGGCGTATTCACCAAGCTACTGTTTGTAGATTTTCAACCTCTTGAAAATGAGCATCTCGCGTAACGAGAATTAAATTATACTGAATTGCAACAGATGCAATCCAAATATCATTTTCGGGTAATGGACGACCTTTGAGTCGCAATTTATTCTTAACTTCACCATATTTACGGGCAGTTTCTACATCGCATCCAATGACCGTATTTCTGGCAATGAACTCCTCAATACGTTCTAAATTTCCTTGCGATCGCCCTGATTTTCTAGCACCGTAAAATAATTCACCAATAGCAACACTGGGAATAAAAATTTCTTCTGCATTTACTAGCTGATTATTTACTGCGATATCATTTGCAAATAAAGCAATAATAATATTAGTGTCAAGCAGGTATTTACCACTCATCTGTATCTACCTGTTCGCAACCTTGTTCAATTGCTTCGCGCATCAACTGAATATCATTTGGCGATATTGTACCTGCAAAATTTAATAATTCTTTACCTGGAACACCATGAATTTGCGAACCTACTAAAGTTCGGGCAAACTCCAGCACTCGATATTGCAAGTCTTCAGGCATAACTTTTAATTCTTCAATTAGCCGATGGAGAATCGGTGTATCCATATTTCTCCTGATAATTTTCGATTTTGGTTGCTAGTTCTTCTTTTATAGATTTTCACATTTCTGAAACGAACTAAACAGCTATGGCTGATCAGTACAAACATACTCGACTTTAGCATCAGAGATTGTGACGAGTTACAAAGTCTTCTACACTGACTGAAATAGGTTTTAACTCTCTCTGTTAGGCTCCTCATGACGGACAACGATTCTGAATACATCAGGCAAGATGAAGCCACTCGTGTGCGTGTACTAAGCGAAGCACTACCTTATATTCAACAATTCGCCGGTCGCACTGTTGTTGTCAAATATGGTGGCGCAGCGATGAAAGATAGCGCACTCAAAGACAAAGTTATCCGCGACATTGTATTCTTATCCTGCGTGGGCTTGCGTCCGATTGTAGTCCACGGCGGTGGCCCAGAAATTAACAGTTGGTTAGATAAGCTGGGCATCGAACCACAATTTAAAAATGGTCTGCGAGTCACTGATGCCGCCACAATGGATGTGGTGGAAATGGTTTTAGTTGGTCGAGTTAATAAAGAAATTGTCGCCCTAATTAACCAAGCTGGTGGATTGGCTGTAGGACTTTGCGGTAAAGACGGTAATCTATTTACAGCCCGTCCCCAAGGTCAAGAAGGCATCGGTTTTGTGGGGGAAGTCAGCAATGTGAATATCAAGATTTTGGACACCCTCGCTAGCAATGGCTATATTCCGGTAGTGTCTAGCGTCGCCGCAGACGAGACAGGGCAAGCTTATAACATTAACGCCGATACTGTAGCCGGAGAAATCGCTGCTGCACTAGGAGCAGAAAAGTTAATTTTACTGACCGACACAAGTGGAATTTTAAAAGATTACAAAGACCAATCTACTTTGATTCCAAAAATAGATATCCGCGAAGCCCGCGAGTTGATTGCTGATGGTATAGTCAGCGGTGGGATGATTCCCAAAGTGAGTTGTTGTGTGCGATCGCTTGCTCAAGGAGTCCGTGCAGCACACATCATCGATGGTCGCATTCCCCATGCCCTGTTACTAGAAATCTTTACTGATGTTGGGATTGGGACGATGATTCTCGGTTCGCAGTTTACCTAATAGGAGTTAGGAGTTAGGAGTTTTCCTCCTTTACTCCCTATTCTTTGCTCTACCGAGGATAGATGAAAACACGCGATCGCCCACCCCTAAATGGTCTACGACGCCATGAATTATTGATAATCACCGGATTAACTATGGTTGAGTCTCGAATTGCCGGATTAATCAAAGTTGGATTAATTAGCGTGGAATTTCTTATGTTTTGCCTTAACTGGGGATAGGAATAATCAGGGTAATTGTAATTATTGCGTTGTGGCATCAGTCCTGTTGCTGGGTCTACAGGCATTGGTGTAGGAATCGGACTACCATAAATAAAGGAACCAACAGGAGGCGATATTTGACGACAAGCTGCTCCACAGCCACGCCTGCCTCCATAAGCGCCATCAATTACTATGACACTCTGGGCAGAAGCTGGAGCAATGCTTACACCCATAACTGCTAAAGTCATTCCTGCTAAAAGCCAATTAAGTTGCGAATGCTTGATTTTCAACATATTTTACTCACCTGCATTTTATACCGGAATTTTTAATCAGAAAATAGTTGCAGCTACCAATAACATTTTTTTATGAGGCTGCGCCAAATTTTCTTGGCTTCTTATTTCTTTCTTTGTGTCCTTTAGCGAAAGATAGATTTACCTGTAAGGCTTGAGCATGAATAGGAATGTAAAGAGGCAGTTATTTGCAACATTCATTTGATACTCATACTGCCCAAGCCTGGGGACTGAGTTATAAGCTTAAACCTCAAGAATAATGTCACCTCGCAATTGCCGCATAATTTCTGACCTTTTTTTATGGTAACGAGTATCTAAGTAATTCTGACTCAGCAATAAATTGATCCCCAGGTTACCAATCCAAGATAGGATGGACGTTGATTTACGTATTCTTTTACTTAATGCATATGAAGCGCTATTGGTCGCGTTTGCTTGCGCTGGTTTTGGTTGTATCTATCGGCTTAATGGGCTGTTCTGGCAGTCCTGATAGTTTGACTGGGGATTATCGCCAAGATACCTTAGCTGTGGTCAATATTATGAGACAAGCTTTGGATGTATCACAAGATTCACCAGACAAAGCAGCAGTTCAAGCAGAAGCGCGTCAAAAAATTAATGACTTTTCAGCTCGCTACCAGCGGGTTAACTCTGTTTCTGGTCTTGGCTCTTTTACAACCATGCGAACAGCCCTCAACTCCCTAGCTGGACACTACAGTTCTTACCCAAATCGTTCTGTACCCGAAAAACTCAAGAATCGTTTAGAGAAAGAGTTACAGCAGGTAGAAGCAGCGCTAACGCGTGGCGGTTAATTCTTAACAATTGCTTACTGTTTATCAAGAGTCAATACTTTTGGCTCTTGATTATGTTGTCAACTTTATATAAATCAAAATTTTAAATTTTAAAATAAACTGATTGATACTTTTCTAGCTAAAAGCCTTGTCATAGTTCAACTTACTTCGTCTCCATCCAATTTTCACCAACACGCGCCTCTACCAGCAACGGTACACTCAACTGGACTGCATTTTCCATCAAAGACTTAATTTGTGGTTGTAATTCTTCCCACTCTTGGGGGGGGATTTCAAACACTAATTCATCGTGAACTTGCAACAATAAACGTGCCTGATAGTTCTTCAGAACCTCATGCAGTCTTACCATTGCAATTTTGATAATATCAGCATTGGAACCTTGAATTGGTGCATTAGCAGCAGAGCGTAATAAACCCGCATCATAAGGGCCCAAATTCTTCAATTTACTCAGTTCAATATCTTCTGGGTTACTGCCTTTTAATTTGCGTAAACTGTTATTAGTAAAGTCAAAATAACGACGGCGACCGAAAAGAGTTTCTACATAACCAAGAGCGATCGCTTCTTTTTTGACTCGCTCCAAATATGCAAATACTTTAGGATATCGTTCATTAAACCGCTTAATGAACTCGTTGGCAACGGTTTTATCTATCCCAGTTGAGCGCGAAAACCTTAGAGAACCCATTCCATAAATCACACCAAAATTGATAGTTTTTGCTATCCCTCGTTCTTCTGAGGTTATATTTTCTTTTTCAAACACTAACCGCGCCGTAACGGTGTGAACATCTTCATTTTGCTGATATGCTTGCACTAATATCGGCTCTTGACTCAAATGAGCTAAAATCCGCAATTCAATTTGTGAGTAATCAGCAGCCACCATTAACCAACCAGATTCTGGCAAAAACGCCTTCCGAATTTGGCGACTAAAAGCTGTACGAATGGGGATATTTTGCAAATTCGGATTAGAAGAAGATAACCTACCAGTTGATGTTGCTGCTTGGTTAAAATCAGTATGCACCCGTTGGGTATCTGGACGCACCAATGCAGGCAATGCATCAACATAAGTAGACTTTAATTTAGATAGAGTACGATACTCAATGATCGCTTCAACAAATCCAGTTTTATCATCTTCTTGGAGCTTTTCTAGTGTTGCTGCATCTGTAGAGAAGCCGGTTTGAATTCTACGAGAATGTTTAGTGCTTAAGCCCAACTTTTCAAACAAGATTTGGCTCAATTGTTTAGGAGAACCCAAGTTAAAATCTTCCCCAGCTATTAGAGTTGCTTTCTCTTTTAACCTAGCTAATTCTGTCTCTAAATGCTGTGAAAGTTCTTGTAAATAAGTTGAATTAATGCGAACACCAGTGTATTCCATTTGGGCTAAAACTGCTTCTAGTGGCTGTTCCACTTCCACTAATAACTTAGATAGGGTTGGAAGTTTATCCAGTTCTTCACGCAATTTCGGCACTAAGCCAAAAGTAGAATAAGCATCCATACCGCAGTAATCGGCTACAGCAGGAATGTCTATATCAGCGATGGTTTTGCCTTTAGGGACTAAATCCAAATAACTTTTTGCGATCAATCCCAAATATCGCTGCGCTAAATCCATCAAATTATGACTTGAATCGGGATTTAGAATGTAACTTGCCAGCATAGGATCAAACACTACTCCTGCCAAATTAATTCCTTGACACTTTAAAACTAAACGGTCAAATTTGGCATTTTGTAAAGCTTTGGGATAATCAGCATTTTCAAGAATTGGGCGTAATGCTTCTAGCGCCAAATCTTTATGCAAATTTTCCCCAGTTTTGTGCCCCAAAGGAATATAGGCTACCTCATCTGGTTGCGTTCCCCAACAGCAACCAATTCCTACTAATTCAGCATCTCTTGGTTCTAAAGCGGTAGTTTCAGTGTCCCAAGCAACGGGAGTTTCTGGGTTGGTGAATTTTTGCAAAAGTTTCACTAACTCAGTTAATTTGGCTTCAGTATTTATAATGCGTGGTGTAATTGGGGAAGTAGATTGTTGTGGAACTGCTGCTGTATCACTAGCACTGAAAAACCACAAATCATTATCTTCATCAACGCTGAGTTCTGAGTTAGTATTGGAATTAATTGTGTCTGTTTTGGCTTCTTGGATTTCTTCGACTTTACCACCAAAACGTTGTTGAAGGTCGTTTATTTTGCCTAAAAAAGACTTGAATTCTAACTTTTCTAGAATTGGTGTCAAGACGTTTGTATCAAAACCTTTTAATTGACAATCTTCTAAATTAATTTCTAGAGGAACATCCAGAATTATAGTTGCTAAATAGCGAGACTTATCAGCGTCTTCTTTACCCGTTGATAGTTTTTTCTGAGTTGCGCCTTTAATTTCATCTAACGCAGCATAAATATTGTCAAGGGAACCGTAAGTATTTAGCAGCTGCACTGCTGTCTTTTCCCCAATTCCCTTAACTCCAGGAATATTATCTGATTTATCACCACAAAGAGCTTTGAAATCAACAATTTGTGAAGGTAAAACGCCCATTTTGTCTTTGACTTGTTCTGCTTCAAATTCCGTGATGCTATTTGTAGAGCGCTTTAGGGCATCTGGACTAAAATTCAGAACAGTGATTTCTTTCTCAGAGTCGATCAGTTGAAATAAATCGCGATCGCCAGTGAGAATCTTCACCTTATACCCAGCAGCAGTGACTCGTTGTGCTAAGGTTCCTAAAACATCATCTGCCTCGTAACCAGGGGCAGTGAAAATTGGCAGATTGAAACCATTGAGCAAATCATGCAGGTTTGCTAAATCGGGAATGAAGTCTTCTGGCGTTTCTTTGCGATCGGCTTTATAAGTCTCGTCAGCTTCGTGCCGAAAAGTGGCCTCACCCAAATCAAAAGCGATCGCCATTGCTTGGGGCTGTTGTGTTGCCATTACTTCTAGCAGGCACTTAACAAAACCAAAACATATACTGGTAGGAATCCCTGTTTTGGTACGCAGTCCACCATCTCGCCCTTTGGCGAAAGCAAAGTACGAACGATAAGCCAGGGAGTGCCCATCTACAAGGATGAACGTGGGGCGTGTTGCAGTTACAGAAGTGATTTCAGACATAGCCTTATTTTAGCCAGAAGCTTTGTCACATAGTTAGCAATTTCAGATGCTAGAGATGCTAGTTCAGCTTTGCTTTGGTAACAATAGCGTAGTTTTTGTGTATTAAGGGACTTCTAAATAAAAAATATCCAATTTTTTCCACTACTCCCCACTGGTTGCTAGAGCCTGTTAACCTCTTACTGGAACTTAAAATCTAGGAAATTATGCAGAAAGCATCTGCTACACATTCGGCATCTACTGATAATCAGGCTGCTGTAAAAGACATTAAACTACTAGTTTTGGATATAGATGGCACGATCGCAGGACATTCTAACACTATCAGCACAGGTGTAAAGCAAGCTATTGTGGCAGCGCAAGCAAAAGGAATTCAAGTGGCGATCGCTACAGGTCGAATGTATCGTTCAGCCTTGCGCTTTCACCAAGAAATTGGCTCTACCCTACCATTAATGGCCTATCAGGGAGCCTGGATTCAAGACCCGATTACCCAAAAAATTCATCGCCATTGGACTATTTCTAGGGAAATCGCCTACCAGCTAATAGACTATTTTGAACAACCTGAGTTGCGATCGCTCCTATCTATCCACTTCTACATCAATGATCAGCTATACGTCCGTGAGTTAACCAGAGAAACCCAAATTTATGCAGAACGTTCTGGTATTATCGCGATTCCTGTGGGTGATTTGCGCCAAACCTTAACCAATGAACCGACAAAAATTCTCGCTTTGTCTGATGACATTGATGTGATCGACAAGCTATTGGGGAATTTGCGCCGCCAATACACACCTGCTGAACTTTATCTCACAACATCTGTTGCTACCTTCTTTGAAGCAACTAACGCCTCTGTGAATAAAGGAACTGCTGTGCGTTACCTAGCCGAAGAATTGCTGGGATTAGAGATAGCCAACGTTATGGCGATTGGTGATAACTTCAATGATCTCGAAATGCTGGAGTCTGTTGGCCTCGGTGTAGCTATGGGCAATGCACCAGCAGCAGTGCAAGCGATCGCGCAGTGGGTAGCTCCTAGCGTAGAGAAAGATGGAGCAGCAGTAGCAATTGAAAAGTTTTTACTGTAATGAGGGCACTTTTTCAAACCTAACCCATATAAATCTATAAATCAGAAAGGACACCGACGACTGGCCGTGTTTCGTCTCGGTGCCCTAGCTGGTTCGCTCCTCACACACCTGATAATGTAGCTGAGGTGATGCATTGAGTCAATAGCTATTATAAAACTTTTTATTTTATACCTAAGCGACATTACCGATTTATAACTCCAAGGGCGCAATAATACCCAAGCTTTCCTCTAGGACAAACCTTAATACTGATTGGGTAGCCATAAGCAATCCAAGTCTGGCTTGGGTTAGTTCTGGTGACGTAATTTTCACCTCACCCCAAATCCGGCAATTAGACCAGAAATTTTCAAAAGCTTGGCTCAAACTCAGCGCTACTTTTTCCCATTTCACAGAATCCTTAATATCAGCGCACTCTATGTTATCTACTACTTGTACTAACTCGGCAATTAGACGACGCTCATTTGGGTGATTTAGCCGCAGTCTTCCGTCACCATTGAGCCAAGGTAAGGGATTAGGGGAAATAACATCCCAAAAAGCTGGACTAGTATTTGGAACTGGTTCTCTAAGTTTAATCAATCCCTCTCGGTGAGCCAGCAGCACTAGCGAACAGCAACGTGCATGGGCGTACTGAACAGCAAACAATGAATTGGACATTGGGCATTGGGCATTGGGCATTGGGCATTGGTTATTCGCCTTGTCTTCCTCATCTCCCTCATCCTCCCCTGCTCCCCCTAAACTCCCGACTATAAGACTTTGTAACCAAGTCGCTAACATCGAGTGAGTCAATTCAAAATGTATCCACCCAGGAGGAACAATTTGGACGCTAAAAACGTCGTCACAAATCTTCAATAAATCAGAGGCGATCGCATTCGCAAGCTCCATAGTTTTTCGATTCTGAGATTTTGACAGTCGCAGAACCACACTTGAGATATATAAAACCCTACTTTCATCTCTACCTTTATATAGATGATTTATTTCATCTTTTATGGATGTTTTTTTTTCTTGGTAGGTATTAATGCTTAGTATTTTTATAAAGTAACTATATACTAGCTGTTTAAGTGACGTATATTTGCTAACTAGTAATTTATGATGCACGTAATTTTATTGAAATAATCATGTAAAATATATTTGTTGATTTTCTGTCATCTGTCTTACGATATAAATTTAATTCAGATAAAGAAAAATGAGAAGAGGATAAAATTTGATGAATAATCGATAAATAGAAAGTAAACTTTACTACCATCATTGTACAGTAGGAAGTATAACAAAAGAGTAGAGAGTAATTTGCTTTCTATTCTTTGGATTGGATTGGCTGACGCTGTTAGGCGTTAAGCCTGCCTCGCCAACACAAAGACACTCCTTGCACCTTTTGATCACGTCTTTGTCTTCAGCCGAACGCTCTTTGTTACCTATGCAATCTCCATCCTCCTTTTCTGAGGCATCACGGCCTTTTTTGACTTGGCAACGCATTCTTGACTGGGCTCAAGAACACTATCGCTGCCGTACCTTTAGCAAAGATGAGCGCATTCCAGCCCGGCCTGGCTTGCTATATTTGGTGCAAAGGGGTGCGATCCGCATGGTAGGAACCGCCCAAGTTAGTGCGACTGCTAGCCAGCTAACGTCTCGACGAATTAACAGAACTCCAGAAGAAGCGTTTTTGGGTTTTGTGGGAGCGGGACAGCCATTTGAAATTGTTGCTCAGTCACCATTCACACTCCAGTCTTACGCCCATGTTGACCAAACTGCGGTGTTGTGGATGTACTGGCACGATTTAGACAACTGGCCTCACTTCCGTCGTGAAGTTATGGATGCCTTTAGGTATCAGCACCAGCGTAAGCTACTGTGGCTGAGTGCCTTGGGACAACGCCGCACAATTGACCGACTCTTAGGATTTCTCACATTGTTAATTGAGGAATATGGAGAGCCAGCAATGAGCGACACAGATCCTGATGTGATTCGCGGCTATTGTCTGCCCTTTCCCCTCACCCATGCCCAAATTGGGAGCGCGATTGGTTCGACCCGTGTCACCGTTACCCGCTTGATGGGTAAGCTACGTCAACGTGGCTTAATCCTCACCCAAGGGGATAATCTCATTTGCTTGCCAGCAGAGTCGATTAATAGAGCTGGTTAAAGCACAATTCAGAGAGGCGATTTCCGCCACTCTGCCTGAGTGTGATGGACTATGCCCCAACGAAGGCGATCGCTCTTGTCAGCGAATTTTGACAAACCCAGCTTGGGAAATAAGTTCCTGTCCCTGCTCGGTCAGCAGTAAGTCGGCGTAAGCGACACCTGCTTGCTGCTCAGTCTGACCATTCTGTTTGACCACCACAAACAGATTGCGGGTAATCGGGTATTTTCCTGATTGGAAAGCCTCAATGTTCAATTTGTTTCGTTTACCAGGACATTCGGACGGGAGGACAGATGGTTCCTGGTATGGAGCAATATATTGCCCTTGCGTCCGCCCCAACGGCAAGGCTTTGATTGAGCATTGAGGAATCACCTCTGGGGCAGAAGCGTAGTAGATGCTACCAGGACTACCAGCCAATTTTTGCAAGGCTTGGGTGGTTGTGGAGATAAATTCCACATTGGAGCTGAAAGCTTGACCACCCAAGATATCTTGGACAAAAAGTTCTACCGTACCGCCATCAGCAATGCGGCGGGAATAAGGCTTAATCGGAATATTGGGCCCGCCCACCTGGCTCCAATTATTGATTTTGCCTGTGTAAATTGACTTTAACTGCTCTACCGTTAGCCCTTGGATATTAAGGTTGGGGTTAACTGCAACTGCCAAACCATCAATTGCCACGGGAATTTGTTTCAAAGTCAACCCACGCTGCTGGGCACGGCTTAATTCCTGATCTAGAATTGGTCGGGAGGACTGGGCAAAGGCTAGTTGACCGTCTATCAGAGATTGAATACCAGTACCAGAACCAGGAGATGCATTACTGGGTTCTACATAGCGCAGCCGCAGTTCTGGTCGCGCCGCTTGAATTGCTGAATCAACTACCAGGCGAATTGGTGCCCAAGATGTACTGCCTCCGTAATTAAATAATCCTGTAGGAACATTCTCTACTGAAGTGAAAGTATTGCTACTAGGCTGTTTTGACGCGGCTTGGGGCATTTTGGTGTTACCAGAATTAATTGTATTTAAATCAACACCAGACTTTCTAGTAAACCACCAAAAACCGCCAGCTATTAGCCCGGCCGTGATTAGGATGGATAAGACAAGAATAGTTGTTTCATTTTTTTGGGACATAGTAGGATTACCCGTGCGTCCATTCAATATAAGATAAGTGCTTGACTTAATAAGCACTTGCTACTTGAGATTGTATTGGGAGGATGGGTGTTTTGTTAGCGAAATTCTGACCAATCCTAATTTCTGACTACTTTAAAAGCCAAGGTATAATAAATTTCCCCTGAATTACTTGATTTCCTATTTCAAGGTTTGAGTGCTAACGAGAATAAATTGACATAGTACTGACGCAAACAATAGCCGAAACCCTGATTTTAGCGTAGGGGCAATTCATGAATTGCCCCTACCGCGTGTACTTTTGGGTAAGTCCTATGACACTAAAATTTTTACCATAAAGCTGAATTTCTCATCTTGAGGGTTTTCCCAGGTTAAGTATTGATTAATTTTTAATTTTTTATTGCTGATTAACGCACTGGTTCAAAGTCATAACCCGTGCGAGAACGGGAACTAGGAACAATTTTTACAAGTTGGACTGATTTTGAGTGATACTATTACTAATTTTGATCCCATTGTTAGTAAACCACCAAACACTACCGCCAACTATTCCAGTGGTCAACAGCAGGGTCAAAGCTAAAATTTTAGTTTCATTCTTTTGTGACATGAACAAATTTAAATAAAATAAAAACATTTATTATTTGTAAAACCTACGTCTGGAGATAAAAATGAACCATTCCAGATGCACGATAAATAAAAGTTTAAGAAAGTTTTTGTATAAGTTCTAATTTGATTATTTCGCTAAACCTAACCGCTTTGATCCTTTGATCATTTAATTCTGACAAATCCAGCCTTTTCGATCAGTTTTTGACTCTGAGGTGTCAACAGCCAATTTGCATAAGCTTCCCCAGCTTGCTGATCTGTTTGGCCATTCTGTTTAACAATTACAAATAAATTGCGAGTAATTGCATAGTCTCCACTACGAAATGCCTGACTATTCAACTGATTACGCTTACTGGGACATTCAGATTGAGCTACAAACGGTTCTTGGTAGGGAGGTACAAATTGACCGCTTGACCGTCCTATTGGTAGTGACTTAATCGTACACTGGGGTACAATCTCTGGGGCAGAAGCATAGTAAATTGCACCATTATTCACGGCTACTTTTCGTACTGCTTCCGTGGTCGTGCCAATATAACTAACGTTGGCACCAAAATTCTCTTTATTTAAAACATTTTCGACAAAGAACTCTACTGTGCCCCCAGCTTCTTTGCTGCGAGAGTAGACTGTAATTGGTAAATTCGGGCCACCTACTTGTTGCCAATTAGTAATTTTGCCCGTGTAGATGTCTTTGACTTGGGCGACAGTTAAACCAGGGACATTGAGATTGTGGTTAACTGCGATCGCAATGCCATCAATCGCCACCGGAATTTCTTTCAAACTAAATCCTTTTTGTCTAGCTTCGGCATTTTCTTCAGCTTTGACTGAACGAGAAGATTGAGAAAAAGCTAGTTGATTATCTATCAACATCC
This sequence comes from Nostoc sp. FACHB-888, assembly GCF_014696655.1. NCBI lineage: Bacteria > Bacillati > Cyanobacteriota > Cyanophyceae > Nostocales > Nostocaceae > Nostoc > Nostoc sp. FACHB-888. Next base: position 128,401 of record NZ_JACJQM010000013.1, read on the forward strand.
GAATACCAGTTCCAGATCCGGGTTGACCTGAGGGGGGTTGAGTATAGCGTAAAACAAACCGAGGGCACAGGCTTTGCAGTACGGTATCTACGTCCTTACGGATTGGTGCCCAGGTTGTGCTACCACCATAGTTGAATATTCCCTCTGGGAGGTTGGGCACGTTACATTTACTGAGCAACTGGTTCATAGGATTATCTGTGTTACCAATCCCCGAAGGTTTAGCAACAGTTCCATTTAGTTGCGCCCACCGTTCCATAAAAAACCATAAGCCACTAAATATTAAGCCGATGGTGATCATAGCAGCTAAGAAAAGACTAAGTGTTTCGTTTTTCTGAGACATAGTTAGCTGTTAGCACCAAAAGTTTTTTAAAGTAAGAGAGATAATAATTTATAAATAAGTCGAAATATTGCTGTTAAGGAAATCGCTATTAAGCCTGCTCCAACTGCTAAAAAAACTACTACTTTAATGCCAAGCCCGCCTTGTAAAAAAGGGAGAAAAAAAATAATTGCAACAGTAATTGTTGGAATAATTAATAAATCGAACTTTTCAATCCACCGTCTAGTTTGGGCAAATATTAGTATCCCCAAAATTACAAATGCAATACTTAAAGTAACTATTGGCGATTTTACTAGACTCAAGAGAGCGATCGCTATCAATGCCCCCTCAAACCCACTAAATGCTGCCCCACCCAATAATTCCACTGTAGAAAAGGCTGGTTGAGTTGGTGGACGGCGAGGAACGACGGGGTTAGGACCTCCTTTGGGTGGTTGGGGCGGAAGGGTTACAGAGGGCGAATTAAGTTGTGTAGCTGCTAGAGGCTGTGAGTTAAGTGCATCTAAAACCTCCTGCGCCGATTGAAAGCGCTGATTAGCAGCAGGTAGCAGCATCTTATCTAAAATATCAGCAAGGCGAGGGTTAATAGTGACTTGCATTCGCCATTTCCACTGGTTGGTATAAGCATCAAACAGTTTAATTGCTTCCTGATTTGTCAACAAAGTAATAAGAGTTACAGCTAAGGCGTATAAATCTGTAGATGGAAATACTTGACCCCCAGCCATCTGCTCAGGCGGCGCAAATCCCATAGAATAAATTCCTGTGGAAGAAGCAGCACCTAGCGCAGCATTTGTTACTTGCTTAACTGCGCCAAAATCTAGTAAAAAAAGTCTACCATCACCACGACGCATGATATTAGATGGTTTAATATCTCTGTGGATAATCCCTCTATCATGTACAAATTTTAGCACTTTCAAGATTTCTTGCAGCACCTCCAAGATTTGCTGCTCAGAAAATTTGCCATGTTGAACTAATTCTTCCTCTAAGTTTTGCCCATTAATATATTCTTGTACCAAGTAAAAAAACTGGTCTTGCTGTCCTGGTTGCAAACCATTAACTATCATCGGAAAGAAAGCAAACAAGTCAGGTATTTGCTCGTGATCGTTACCAAGTTGTGCTAAAACTTCTGCTTCTCTTTCAAACATCAACTGTGCTTGTTGCAGTTGATTTAAGGTTAAATTGCCCGATGGTTGAAACTGCTTAACTACGCATTGACGCATTCCGGGTATTCGGCGATCACGTGCCAAAAAGGCTGCTCCAAATCCGCCCCTTCCCAATAGCTTCACGGGGACATATCGACCATCTAGCAGCAATGGCATACCACAGGTAGTACAGTACTTCTGCTGCGTTGTTTTCAGCGTCGTAATATCATCTAAATCGGCAAAATAGTTTTGTGGGCGTGGGCAACGTGGACGAGTACAGTAAACTTCCATTTTCGTGATTAGTCATTAGTCAAAATAATTCGTAATTGATATAACGTAATTCGTAACTGATTCAGGTTACATAGAAACTAAATTTCTTTATCAAGAACAGGAAACTTTTTACTGATGTCAAATTTTTAGCTTGCCTACGACAGGTTACGCGAAAAGCTATGGGATAATAATTACGAATTACGAATTACGAACTACGAAATGACCTAGACGCCCTAAGGCTAAGACTAATGACCAGATTGTTAGTCTTCGCCGGAGGAGTTGGGCATTGCTCCATCTAATGTAGCTAACACTATGTTTTTTTGTGCCAATGTTAACACATCTTGACTCCATCCAGGATTAGCAAACTGGGGCAAAATTTCCCGACTAAAAGCCTCTGCCGCCTTGGATCTATAGCGATTAGGATTAAAAATCAGCCATAGTGTCCGTTTAACAACGACGCCTTCAATGGGGGTACGGTGTAGAACCCCCATTTGTAACTCTTTAGCGATCGCACTAGTTGAAACAAAGGCAGCCCCCAAACCAGATTGCACAGCATTTTTAATTGCTTCAATAGAGTTTAATTCCATTTCAACCTTAAAACGTCTGGTATCAATTTCACAGCGTGCTAGCACTTGGTCAATTACTTTGCGGATAGTCGATTGGGAATCTAGGGCAATGAATTGTAATTTGTATAGGTCTTCTTTTTGGATTTTTTCAAGTTTGGTAAAGGGATGAAAGATAGGTAGAATTAGCGCTAGTTCGTCTTCAGCGTAAGAAATAACTTCCAAAGATTCTGATAGTTCACCGGGAATTTCACCGCCGATAATTGCCAGATCAACTTGTCCATTAGCGACGCTCCAAGCAGTTCGCCTAGTTGAGTGCACGTGTAATTGCACTGCCACATCTGGATATTTTTGTCGGAACATCCCGATCATTTTGGGTAAAAGATAAGTGCCGGTGGTTTGAGAAGCACCGACAATTAAAGTACCGCCTTGGAGATTTTGTAAATCCTCGATCGCGCGGCAGGTTTCCTGACACAGACTGAGGATTTTTTCACCGTAACTTAGTAATAGATGCCCTGCTTCGGTTAATTGGGCGCGTCGCCCTCCACGATCGAATAGGGGGACATCTAGCTGCCGTTCAAGATTTTGCACTTGCAAGCTGACGGCAGGTTGGGAGACGTAAAGACTATCAGCGGCACGCTTGAAGCTTCCTTCTTGCGCGATCGCTTTTAAAATACGTAACTGATCTAAAGTGAAAGGAAGGTCAGACATAAGGCTCAATCCACAAACTTTAAAAGGAGCGGATGCAGACAAAAAATCAGGTTTGGCAGCAATCAGCTGGGCGTGATTTGTTGCATATTATTGAAGGCTTGACTAGAAAAAGACAGTAGCACAACATCTTGAATAAAGTCCCCTTTTGAATACTTTGTGGTATTGGTTGTACTGAATTCAATTTTCTTTAAATTACTTCACCTGTGTATGTGTATATGATGCTGATTTCTTGGTTGACACCCAGTCATTTTGTCATACTGGGGTTACAAATAGTTTTTGCGATCGCTCACAGTGGAGGCGCTGCTTTGCGTCCTTGGGCCGAACAATATATTGGCCCAAGGCTTTATCGCGTTCTCTTTGCATTAGTTAGCCTACCCTTGGCTGTAATATTAATTATTTACTTTTTTGGGCATCGCTATGATGGTTTGCAACTTTGGCAGGTACAAGGAGTACCAGGAGTGCGAGAATTTGTTTGGCTGCTGTCAGCTATCTCGTTTTTATTTTTATATCCTGCTACCTTCAATCTACTAGAAATTGCTGCCATTCAAAAGCCCCAAGTTCATCTCTATGAAACAGGAATTATTCGGATTACCCGTCATCCTCAGATGGTAGGACAAATAATTTGGTGTGTTGCCCATACTCTGTGGCTAGGTACTACCTTTACCCTTGTGACTTCCATTGGATTGGTATTACATCACTTGTTTGGAGTTTGGCACGGCGATCGCCGTCTAAGCGATCGTTATGGGGAAGCCTTTGAAATTGCCAAACAACGGACTTCAATTATTCCCTTTAAAGCAATCATTGACGGTCGTCAATCTATCAAATGGCAGGAATTTATTCGTCCTTCCTATTTAGGAATTGCCATTTTCATAGCTTTGCTTTGGTTATCGCACCCTCTGTTGCTGGAAGCAACTAGTAAGATAAGATGGGAAATCTAAGCGATCCCCAGTGTCAGCATAAAATCTAAAATAGATGAGGATTTCAGCTTATCAATTGCCCCAAATCAATGTACGATAAGTTCAAACATCTATCAATGGGGGTGGTCTGAATCGAGTTAAAATTTTAAATTGGTAGTTGTTGGTCAGTTGCTTTTCCTTAGGAAAAAATGGCAGATTCAGTCAGATACCCAGGTGGCCACGGCAATCAGGAGCCTAACGTCCAAAAAAGCCAGCGCGAATTCCACGGTGGCTTTTTTGTCAGAGACACATCAACGCGCTCAATTTTTGTTTAATTATTTAGTGTGCTGAGATTCGGCCCCTGAAAGCATTTATCGGCAGTTACTGACTTGCCAATCCTTCACTTCAATGCTGATAGGTAGTTTGATATAAAAACCTTATAATCCAAGAGGCGTCATGGTGTTGTCGGTTAGTGAGCGGACATTTACTCAAGAAGTTTTAGAATCTCCTATTCCTGTTTTAGTTAACTTTGAAGCACCTTGGTGTGGCTTGTGTCGGATTATCCACCCACTGTTATTGCAATTTCAAGCCCAATGCGGGGAAGAAATTAAATTAGTTGGGGTTAACGCCGATCAAAATTTTAAATTGTCTACTACTTATAAACTCAAATCACTACCCACTTTACTATTGATTGAAAATGGCACTATTCGCCATCGCTTGGAATGCTTTCGCGGTAGAGAAGATTTACGTCTAGCTTTAGAAGAGATTCAAGCTAAGTACACCAGTTGCTCGAAAATTTACAAAAGTTCAAAAACAATGGACTTAGAGTATCGGTCTGCTTGATGGATATTGGGCATAGGACATGGGGTATAGGGCTAATGGCCAATGACCAATGACAAATGACCAAATCTAAAACCATGCTTAACACCCCACCCAATCAGTCTTGGGTGGGTTATTTTATCCTAAAGGGTGTGTGTCACAATTATTAACAGTTTTCGACACGCTAAATTAAGAATTCTAAAAGTAGGCGTCAGTGATGGAAGTAATCTATCAGTATGCCTGGCTGATTCCGGTGTTCCCTCTTCTTGGGGCAATGCTGGTCGGTCTAGGGTTAATCTCGTTGAATCAGGTGACAAACCGCCTCCGCCAGCTTAACGCTGTGGTAATTATCTCCATGATGGGAGCAGCTATGGGGCTGTCGTTTGCCTTGCTATGGAGTCAAATTCAAGGACATGCGCCTTATATTCGTACCTTTGAGTGGGCGGCGGCAGGTAATTTTCATCTGAGCATGGGCTACACTATTGACCACCTGACAGCCCTAATGCTGGTGATTGTAACAACGGTAGCGTTGTTAGTCATGGTTTACACCGATGGCTACATGGCTCACGATCCCGGTTACGTGCGGTTTTACGCCTATCTCAGTTTGTTTGGCTCTTCAATGTTAGGTCTGGTGGTCAGCCCCAACCTAATACAGATTTATATATTCTGGGAACTGGTCGGGATGTGTTCCTACTTGCTGGTCGGTTTTTGGTACGATCGCAAGTCAGCAGCAGATGCCGCTCAAAAAGCGTTTGTGACCAACCGCGTGGGCGACTTTGGTCTATTACTCGGCATTTTGGGGCTGTTCTGGGCAACAGGAAGCTTTGATTTTAATATCATGGGCGATCGCCTCGCCCAACTCGTCGAATCAGGTAGTATCAGCAATTTTCTCGCTGTCCTGTTTGCGATTTTAGTTTTCTTAGGCCCAGTTGCAAAATCAGCCCAATTCCCTCTCCACGTCTGGCTACCAGATGCGATGGAAGGGCCCACCCCCATTTCTGCCTTGATTCACGCGGCAACAATGGTGGCGGCGGGTGTTTTCCTGATTGCCCGGATGTACCCAGTATTTGAAGGCGTTCCAGTTGCAATGAATGTCATTGCCTTTACTGGGGCGTTTACGGCGTTTTTAGGGGCTAGCATTGCCATTACCCAAAACGACATCAAAAAGGGCTTGGCTTACTCCACCATTTCCCAACTTGGTTACATGGTGATGGCAATGGGAATAGGTTCCTACAGTGCTGGACTATTCCACCTAATGACCCACGCCTATTTCAAAGCGATGCTGTTCTTGGGTTCAGGTTCAGTAATTCATGGTATGGAAGGTGTCGTTGGACACGACCCCGCCTTAGCGCAAGATATGCGCTTGATGGGTGGACTGCGAAAGTATATGCCTGTCACAGCAACTACCTTTTTGATTGGGTGCTTGGCAATTTCTGGTATTCCACCCTTTGCTGGTTTCTGGTCAAAAGATGAAATTCTAGGAAAGGCTTTTGAAGCTAATCCACTCCTCTGGTTTATCGGCTGGCTAACTGCCGGGATTACGGCTTTCTATATGTTTAGAATGTATTTCTCGACATTTGAAGGCAAATTCCGGGGTACTGACGAGAAAATCAAGGAAAAACTCAAGAAGGCTGCGGCGACAATTGTCCTGGAATTAGAGTCAGAAGAACCAGTCCCGAATTTTGGGCCTGGGGCGATGAAGAAAGGAGAATTGGCGGCAACTAGTCAGCATCATGATTCCCATGACTCCCACGGGCATCACAGCGACTCTCCCCACGAATCGCCGTGGACGATGACGCTGCCGTTGGCACTGTTGGCTGTGCCTTCGATTTTGATTGGTTTGGTGGGAACTCCCTACGCCAATTATTTTGAAGAGTTTATCTTTCCTCCTAGTGAAACCCTCTCCGAAGTTATAGAAAAGGCTTCCGAGTTCAATCCGACGGAATTCTACATCATGGCGGGTGCCTCAGTCGGAATTTCTTTGATTGCGATTACCCTGGCTTCGCTGATGTATTTGCGCCGTAAAATTGACCCAGCTGCGATCGCTGCTAAAATCCAACCACTTTACGAGTTATCCCTCAACAAGTGGTACTTTGATGACATTTACCATCGGGTTTTTGTCCTCGGCTTGCGTCGCGTAGCCAGACAAGTTATGGAAGTTGACTTCCGCGTTGTCGATGGTGCTGTTAACCTCACAGGCTTTTTCACCCTTGTTAGCGGTGAAGGTCTGAAGTACCTAGAAAACGGTCGCGCTCAATTCTATGCCTTGATTGTGTTTGGGGCGGTTTTGGGTTTAGTGATTGTCTTTGGTGTTACCTGATTTTCATTGGGGTGGGCGACTGTCCGCCCCTACATTATTTCTTGAGTTTTGTGATACAGCCATTTTCAGGTAATTAAACTAAATCTTTTTTGTTTCACGCAGAGGCAGGCAGAGAAATTGAGAGTTGAGCCTGAAAAGATGACAAAATTTTTTAATACAGCCTATAAAAGTTTAGCTTTCTAGTTACGCTCTGATTTTTTCAATATGTTTAATAATCTTCAAAAAATAAAATCCATTAGAACATTCAGTTATTTATGACAGAAGAAGAGATTAGAATCAGGCGGTTTTATATACCTGATGAAGTTTGGGAACGAAGTCATAATACATGGAAAAAACTCAAGCCAAGACGCAACTTTAATTATCGAGAGCCATCTGATGAAACACCTCTAGAATATTCACAAAGAATAATATCAATATTTAACAATATTCCTACACACGTACTTATTCAATGGCAATTTGAGCATATCTATGACTTCGATATGGTAAATAACTATGGCTGGATTAATTACCATCAAGTGACTTTTAACGTAGTTGATTGGTCTGAAAAAGAGTTTTTTAAAGTGCAGATATTTTCAGGTTTTAAGGATTATGTAAACCGCAGAAGTTATATATCAAATTTTGATCATCTATCATGCACTGATGAAGATAAAGATTATTGGATGCAGTTTGGGACTTGGCGAGTTCCAATAATTGTATTAGAAACTGAAAATATAATTAATGTACCAAATTATGCAGAATTAAATCGCCCATACCAGCTTGTAGAAGGACATACGCGGTTTGGAAACTACAATGCTATTAAATACTTAAGTGAGCAAGGAAAGGTTCAAATATCAAATAAACACAAAGTTTTTTTGATGTCTGTTAGTTGAATAATCGATTGTCGCTGACATTCGCTGCAAGACATTGTTATAAATTTTCCGACACATCATTATTATTTATGAGTCCTTCATACTCGGTAAGTAAGAAAGAAATATAGGAACGAATAAGATTACAGAATAAGCGACCTTCAGAAAGCGTCATTGGTTTACCCTCTTTTAAATCAAGCCCATGCCGACTACCACCACCAGTTGGTGACGAATGATAACCATGTAGATTTTCTAAACATTTCAATATATAGTTGATTGCTGTCCCTTCATTTGCTTTGCGGAGTTCATTCACGATTACGTTAAAATATTAATATTTCCCTTTTATTGTCACAGATAGTAATTGCTCACCTCTAAAAGCAGTTGTAATTGATTCGAGAATCCAATACAGTTCTTGAACTGCTTCTCTAGGTCGATTTTCAATCAGTAGTTGTTCAGAACGGCTTAGAGACTCACTAATGAGTTGCCTTGCAGACTCAGTAAGGGTTGGTGACGATTCAGACACAGGGATAGCTTCTTCACCTTCACATAGCTTCACAAGTTTTGGTGGATAGATTTGATAAGCAATCTTGTATTCAAGACAAATACTGTTGATACGTTCAATGTCAGGGATTGCATATTTATCCCGAAGATTCTCACACGCCTCGTAGAATGCCTCCAGAAACAGGGGTGGGTTTTTAGCCGCGTCTTCCAAATATGACCGTAAATCTGTGCTTGCCCAACTTTCTGAAGTACTCCAGACACTCGTAGAACCTATTGCATGGGCAAAACACTCTTTAAAATACTCTAGTAACTCCCAGCGATTTCCCTTAGCTATTATCCCAATAAGTTTCTCAAATTCATCAATTGCTGAATTAGGAATAATTGAATCTGGTGAAGATTTAAAGCGCCATGAATTAGGAAATTGAAGTGACATTTAAATGTTACATATTAAACAACAGTACTTATATAACTTATTAGAAGTTCATCTTGCAAATCTTCCAGGTACTCTCGGAGTAGAAGATGAGACACATTTATCTGAGACAACTTGATAGATCACGCGATATCCACCACTTTTGCCCGTCGGGATATCACTATTTTTTGCTCGAACTTTAAAAACGGTTAAGTCTATACCAGGATTTAATCACCGATAAAATTTCCAGTCTGTAGTTGATCAATAATGGGTTGAATGTCAATTTAAATTTGGTGATCGCAAGAACGAGGTAAAATATAATAATCTTTTTGCGCCGTAACCCATCCTACAAATTAATAAAAGCCCAACATTTAGCAAAATAATAAATTTTTTACTAAATATAATTTAAAAAGAATAATTCATGTATTGTCAAAATCTAGTTTTTTCCCGTCATGCTATCCAACAAATGTTTTATCGTCGCATTAGTCAAAAAGAAGTAAAAACTGCGATTTCTTATGGAGAAGTGATAGAAGAAAATCCTGATGATACACCCTACCCCAGTTATCTAATATTGGATTTTATAGAAGGTAAGCCGATTCATGTTGTATTTTCTTACAATGAAGCTACAGATACAGGATACGTGGTAACAGCTTATGTTCCTGATAGTAGTATTTGGTTAGATGGTTTTACAACTAGGAGACAGAGATGATGAAATGTGTAATTTGTCAGTATGGAGAAACTAAACCTGGTTTAGTAACTGTGACATTAGAAAGAGATGAATGTATTATTGTATTAAAAAAAGTTCCAGCAGAAATTTGTGATAACTGCGGTGAATATTATTTAAGTGATGCAGTTACCGAACAGGTTTTAGTAAAAGCAGAGTCAGCTATTAATAATGGAGCAGAATTAGAGATTATTAGATATGCAGCTTAGTGTTCTAATTTGCGTCTCTGCTACCATTTATGAAGCTGATGGTACAGACATTCTTTAGTCAGAGTTTTGAGACGGCGTTTGAAGGGAGGTGTAAAACGAACTTCTGCCATTAATCTAGGCTTTGATATCGTCCCAAAGCTCTGAAACTGGGAAAGTTTGTCCTAGTGCTGCTTGTCGCACAGACTCTTGCAAATCGGCTAAGATTTGTGCTTTTGGCTCTTGTTCATCAATCCAAGCTAAACCACTGACGTTATCAGAATTTATCGAACTTATAAGCTGTTGCCAAAGCTCTACAGGGACGAGTACATCTGTTGTTTCTCCATCTGCGTTGGTGACATAACGAATCTGACTTTCAATTTGTGCAATTATCATTATGGTTATTTCTCCTGTCAGGCTTTTTTCAACAACCACCAAACAACATCATGTATTTTTAGTGATGGGTTGGACTTTGCGTAGACGCGGAGCGGCTTGTCGTAGACATCGCACCCCTAAACTATAATTTTACCAACTTTTTTAGGGTAAATTTTTGACTGGACTGGGAGTATCACAACACACATCCCGCACCCGCAAATGTCAAAAAAGGCTCCCAAGAGGAAAAATAGGGGATTGCCAATTTAATTAAATCAACCTAACGAGGAAGACGAAATCCGCAAAAAGCTGTTACTTAATAACTAGTGACTTTTTGCCAAACATGATTTTGATAGCAGACGAATTGTGATGAATACAGCTAATTTTCCGTGGCTGACGACGATTATTCTGTTGCCGATAGCCGCTTCACTACTGATTCCCATCATTCCAGATAAAGAAGGCAAAACAGTGCGCTGGTACTCCCTCATCGTAGGGCTAATAGATTTTGCACTAATTGTTTATGCTTTTTATACTGGGTATGATTTCTCCAATCCAGATTTGCAGTTGGTGGAGAGTTACCCCTGGGTACCCCAACTAGATTTGAATTGGTCAGTAGGGGCAGATGGCTTATCTATGCCCCTAATTATTTTGACTGGATTCATTACCACGCTGGCGATTTTAGCAGCTTGGCCTGTCACCTTCAAGCCGAAGCTATTTTACTTCTTGATTTTGGCGATGTATGGCGGTCAAATAGCCGTGTTCGCTGTCCAGGATATGCTGTTGTTTTTCCTGGTGTGGGAACTGGAACTAGTACCGATATACTTTCTGCTGTCGATTTGGGGAGGCAAAAGGCGGCAGTATGCAGCGACTAAATTTATTTTATACACCGCCGGCGGTTCGCTGTTTATTTTGCTATCTGCCCTGACAATGGGATTTTACGGCGATACGGTGACGTTTGACATGCGATCGCTCGCTTTAAAAGACTTTGCCCTCAATTTCCAACTTGCTGCCTATGCTGGCTTCCTGATAGCCTACGCCGTCAAGTTGCCGATTATTCCCTTGCACACCTGGCTACCTGATGCCCACGGTGAAGCAACAGCGCCCGTACATATGTTATTGGCAGGTATTCTCCTGAAAATGGGCGGTTACGCCTTAATTCGGATGAATGCCCAAATGCTCCCCGATGCTCACGCTCTTTTTGCACCAGTGTTGGTGGTTTTGGGGGTAGTTAATATCATCTACGCTGCCTTGACATCCTTTGCCCAGCGCAACCTAAAGCGAAAAATTGCCTACTCCTCAATTTCTCACATGGGCTTTGTGATGATTGGTATCGCCTCCTTCACCGATTTGGGATTGAGTGGGGCAGTGTTGCAAATGGTTTCCCACGGGTTAATTGGAGCGAGTTTGTTCTTCCTGGTTGGCGCAACTTACGATCGCACCCACACCCTGATGTTGGATGAAATGGGTGGTGTTGGTCAGAGAATGCCGAAGATTTTCGCCATGTTCACTACCTGTTCAATGGCTTCTTTGGCATTGCCAGGAATGAGCGGTTTCGTGGCAGAATTAATGGTTTTTGTCGGCTTTGCTACTAGCGATGCTTATAGCTCTACCTTTAAAGTCATTGTGGTGTTCTTGATGGCAGTTGGATTAATTTTAACTCCGATTTATCTGCTGTCGATGTTGCGAGAAATTTTCTACGGAGAAGAGAACAAGGAATTAGTTTCTCACCAAGCTTTAATAGATGCTGAACCCCGTGAAGTGTTTATCATTGCTTGTTTGTTAATTCCAATTATTGGTATCGGTTTCTATCCAAAATTGCTGACTCAGATGTATGACGCGACAACTGTACAATTGACTGCAAGATTGCGTAATTCCGTGCCAACATTAGCACAACAAAAAGATGAAACGCTAAAAGTTTCTTTGAGTGCGCCGAAAATTGCTAATTAAGTTGCGATCGCTAGTTTAGTTTAAATATTGATTACTTTGAGGGCGGGTTGTGTACCTGCCCTTTTTGTTACTAACTTGAAATTTTCGATTCGGTAAAGTAAAAAATAACCGTTAGAAATTCTGGTAATCAGTATCGAAAAATCATGAATTTAATGTAAAATTTTGCAATCACAAGTCTGTGAATACTGAGAAAAATTCACAGGTGATGTCTAGAAAGGGCTAGGTTTACACTAAAAATGGTTCTTTATTCTGGCGCTACGATCGCACATCAATAGATTACGTACAATCTATCTAAAATAAGATTTGGCAAAACCGCTCATGTTAAACTACAATCCACTGCATTGTTTGCCATCTTCCGAAGAATTACCAGACTCTAATGACACCCCTGTGGATAACGAAGTCCAAAATTTAATTCCCGCCTTACTGAAAACGACACTGGCTTTGGTTTGGTGCGATCGTTGGGATTGGTACTTTGGTGTTGATATGGGTATTTATTACCACCAAGACAAACCAGCCGTTGTCCCTGATGGGTTTCTCAGCTTAGGAGTTAAACGTGTCGTTGATGAGGAATTACGCCTAAGTTATGTGCTGTGGGAAGAAAAGAAACTGCCAATTTTAGCATTAGAAGTTGTTTCCCAAATTTATCGCGAAGAATATAGCATTAAGAAAGAATTTTATGCCAAAGAATTAGGAATTTTATACTACGTTGTATATAGTCCCCTTCGGCGTAAAAAGACACCTTTGGAGGTGTATCACTTGGTTGATGGGGAATATATTTTAATGTCAGGAAATCCTGTTTGGCTACCAGAAATTGGTTTAGGAATTGGGCGAGAACGGGGAATTTATCAAGGTATAGTGCGGGAGTGGCTGTACTGGTATGACGAAGAAGGGCAAAGATTGCTAACACCAGAAGAACGCATCAGGGAAGCTGAAGAACGCACAGCTTTTGAAGAACAGCGACGTGTGGAAGCAGAACAAAAAGTGAAAATGTTAATTGAAAGGTTAAATGTGCTAGGTGTTGATCCAGAAAGTTTGTTATAGATTTACCAAATTTTTTAATTTTTGCTTCCTTAATGTAAGTTAGCTTGTTGGTTAGAGCATGAAAATAACCCCAAAGCGCGGGGTTATTTTCATAAAACTATTTTGACTTAAACTAACTAGACGACAGCAGATAGTTGCTGTTGAAAGAAAGCTTGCAACACTCTTTCTGCTATTTGATGGCTGGTTAAACCTAATTCTGCCTTAGATTCATTGGGTTCAGCATGATCTACTAACACATCTGGTACGCCAAACCGTTTGACAGGAACTAGAATATCAGCATCCATTAAAGCTTCAGCGATCGCAGAACCAAAGCCACCTATGATACAGCCTTCTTCTAAGGTGATGACGCGGCCGATTTTCTTAGCTAAAGGCAAAATCAACTCGGTATCCAAAGGCTTAACGAAACGGGCATTGATTACAGTTGCTTCAATGCCGTGTTCGCTGAGAATTTCAGCAGCTTGCATCCCTGGATAGACCATTGTGCCATAAGCGACAATTAACACGTCATCGCCTGTCCGCAGAATTTCGCCTTTGCCGATTTCCAAAGGTTCCCAACCTTCTTCCATCAAAGGAACACCGTAGCCATTGCCACGAGGGTAACGCATAGCGATCGGGCCACTAGTATGGTTAACACCAGTTACTATCATGCGTTGCAATTCTGCTTCGTCTTTGGGTGCCATCATTACCATGTTGGGAATGCAACGCAGGTAAGCGATGTCATACATACCCTGGTGGGTGGGGCCATCAGCTCCGACAATTCCTGCCCTATCCAAGCAGAAGAATACTGGAAGGTTTTGGATGCAGACATCGTGAATTATCTGGTCATAAGCGCGTTGCAGGAAGGTAGAATAAATGGCGGCTACGGGACGCATCCCTTGAGTTGCAAGTCCTGCTGCTAGGGTAATTGCGTGTTGTTCAGCAATACCGACATCAATATATTGATTGGGCAGTTTAGCTTGAAGTTTATCTAAGCCTGTCCCCGTTGCCATAGCCGCAGTAATCCCAACGATTTTGGGGTTTTGTTCGGCAAGTTTCACCAGAGTGTGAGAAAAGACTTTGGCATAAGCCGGGGGTTTGGGTTTATTGGAAGGAATGGCTTTGCCAGTTGCTACGTTGAAGGGACTTTGGGCGTGGTAGCCAACTTGATCTAATTCGGCAATTTCATAGCCTTTGCCCTTGACTGTTGCTACGTGTACCAAAACTGGCCCTGGTATCTGATGTGCCTGTTGGAAGGTGGCAATCAATTCTTCGAGATTATGCCCATCCACTGGCCCAATATAGGTAAAGCCGAGTTCTTCAAAAACTGCACCTACCTTGGGAACAGCCAAGCGTTTCATACCTTCTTTGATACGTCCGAGTTCAGGAGACAAAGATTCACCCACGAAAGGAATTTGCTTAAATTGTTCCTCAAGATTATCTTTAATAAATTGCACCGGTTGGCTGAGGCGCATTTTGTTGAGATAGCGGGGAATCGCGCCGACGTTGCGAGATATAGACATATCGTTGTCGTTGAGAACAACCAACAGATTAGTTTTCGGCATATGTCCGGCATGGTTGATGGCTTCTAAAGCCATACCCCCAGTCAGCGCCCCATCCCCAATAACAGCAACGGCTTTAAATTTTTCGCCTTTTAAGTCTCGCGCTAAAGCCATGCCCAATGCTGCTGAAATACTTGTAGAAGCATGTCCAGCCCCAAAGTGGTCAAACTTGTTTTCACAGAGTTTAAGATAACCTGCAACCCCGTCTTTTTGTCTGAGGGTGTGGAAGCGATCATACCGTCCTGTTAGCAGTTTGTGGGGATAAGCTTGGTGTCCTACATCCCAAATCACTTTATCCCGATCTAAGTCCAGCGTCTGGTAAAGTCCTAGTGTTAATTCTACAACACCCAATCCTGGCCCTAAGTGGCCACCATTAACTGCTACGGTTTGGAGATGCTTATCTCGAATCTGACGGGCAATCTGTTGCAGTTGGCGAACAGATAAACCGTGCAACTGATTAGGATGGGTGATTTCGCTCAGATGCATATTATAGGGTTATCCTCTCTAATTTCTAGTTTCGGTATTTTGATTTTCCCACGGCCGGGTTGTTCACATAATCAGACTCTTACATTGTTACTAAGTTGTAGTGGAAAGTATAACTTCGTAATTGATAATGGTGAAAAATTTGTTAACCATTAACAATTTGTCCAAATGAGGGTGAAGTTAGATAAAGTTATAGCATATTTGTCAATCAGGAATGCTACTTAAAAAAATATTTATTTAGTATAAAAAAGCAAATATTTTAGAAGTAGTTTGCGGAGATTCCTTAACTAAAACACTCGCTTTTACCATTTCAAGCTAATACAAAACGATGTTAAATATCTCATTTTTAACTATATACTTAGCATAATTTCCGGCAAATATTTAGCAAGTATTTGTTCTTTTCTTGGTTAACAGCAGCTAATTTTCTTAGCGATCGCAGTTCATATAGACTTGAAAAATATATGTGTAAAAACACTCATTTATTTTAGTTTAGCTCAGTATTTTTTTAGTAAAATAATCTTTATAAATTAATTATAAATTTTTGTTTTATTTATTGAATAACAAGCAAATAACATGGCGGCAAGTATCACAGTATAGAGTTATAAATTAATCTGTGTAATAAATTTAGATTTTCCTAAATTATTGGTAAACAGCAAAATTCCCGACTTTTCTAAAAAGTCGGGAATCTAAGTCTTTCGATTTTTACAAATCAAATAGGATTGCTATTTACCAAAAGCATCCTTGATATTATCAACAGTACGTTCAACAACATTCTTTGTGTTGTCTACTGCTTCTTTAGTTCGAGATGCATCTTCATTTGCTCTTTTCTGAATTGTAGCCGCATCTCTCTTTGCTTTGCGCTCAATAAAACTACCACCGTCTGTTGCTTGGTCAACTTTACTGGCGTTACTCTTGGCAGCATCCTTAACTTTATCTGCCGTATCATCAATGAAATTTTTGGCTCGTCCAGCATCTTTACTGGTTTTTTCTTGAACTTTATCGCCTGCGTCTGAGGATGCAATCAAGGTTGCAACAGGATCAGCCATTGCTGAGGTGTTCGAGAAAAATGCACCTTGCCAAACAAAAGCGATCGCTAACATACAAAACAGTGTTGTAGCCATCCAGCGTTTTACCGTGGAAAGCTGTTTTGTAAAATAATTCAGTTTCATAGAGAACATCTTCATGTGATTTAGTATACTATTTTTACTTCATTTAGCTCATAAGCCATATCAATCCCTAGATAGAAGTTGTTGCGTCATTAGTTATTAAACGAATTCACTATTTTGATAGATTGAATTTTGAGCAAAGATTTTTTTTGCTGGTAATTAAGGATCGAATTAAACAAACTTAAACGTTTTCGAGGGAAAAATAAGCCTCAAAAACATACAGGGCGTAGCTTCTGAGAAGCTATACCGTAAACTTTATGCTGCGCTATCAGTGGAGGCAAACCCTGTGGAGAATTAAAAATTTAAAATGTTCAATTAAAAATGAAAGAGTCATCAAGAATTTTTAATTCTTAATTTTTAATTCAAAAAAGGTCAACGCAAGCTAGCATACTTTCTGATAAACAAAGGTGCGATCGCTAATCTTGTAACCTAAATTAGTTCTTGCGTAACGTATTAATTAATGCAATATAGTCTGCGATTATGCTGACATCAATTGTTGGAGGCGCTGTGGCTCCTCTCCCAACCAATCTGGATTTTGGGCAGTGCTATCGAAAATTGATGAAGTTTTGAAAGGCTCAAACTCGCCGCGTGATGCTGCTTCTGCCGTTTTTGCTAACAGCGATCGCACTTGCTCGTCGTTCATTGGCTGGAATGTCTCTACTGCTTCAAAGGCTTGCTCTAGAATCTCCATGCTATCAATTCCAGTAATCACAACTGATGTAGGCAGATTCAAAGCATAATGTAAACACTCAATTGGCGTTACAGTATTTGACCGTAAAAGAATACCGTTTGCCAAGCTTTTCATTCCCAGAACGCCAATGTTTTCTTTGACCAGTTCTGGCAAAACCAGCTTTGCAAAACTCCGGTAATGAGCATCCATGACATTGAGCGGCATCTGCACTGCATCAAATTTAAACCCGTTAATGGCTGCAACTTCCAGCATATGCAGATGAACATAAGGGTCTTTGTGCCCAGTGAAACCTATATATCGGAGTTTGCCAGCTTCCCGTGCCTCAATCAAGGCAGCATTCGCCCCTTCTTCGTGAAAAACTCGATGCGGGTCTTCGTGCCGAAGGATTTCGTGGTGCTGAACAAGATCGATGTAATCAACTTGCAGGCGTTGAAGTGATTCGTCTAGCTGTCTTGTTGCTGCTTTCTTGGAACGACCATCGATTTTCGTCATCAGGAACACTTTGTCTCGATAGCCATCGCGCAGCGCTTTTCCCATGCGAATCTCACTGGCTCCACCGTTGTAATCCCAACTGTTATCCATAAAGGTAATGCCACGATCAATGGCTGTTCTAACAATTCGGATACCCAGTTGCTCATCAACGTGTTTTAAGGCGATGTGCCAACCACCCAATCCGATGGCGGAAACTTTCTCTCCTGTACTGCCGATAACTCGGTATTGCATTTCTGAATTTGACGTAGTTCCTGACATGTGTTTTCCAAGTCTTTTAGCTATAACTTAAGTACATATAGCCATCTGCCAATTGAAACACAAGAGAAACTTGACAATATCTTGCTGAAGATACACTTTTCAACCCGATCAGGAAATTACTAAAGAAGCCAAAATCCCGATGGCAATTTGCGATATTTGAGGTAGACAATTGAGGGCACAGCATTGCTGTGCCCCTACAACAGATGTGGTTCAAATAAATGAAAACTGTTGTAAAACATTAATATTTATTTTCCGCTATAAAAAAAGGCAATTTCTTTTTCTTTTAAGGGTGCGAAACCAGCATCTACAAGTAATTGGTCGAGTTCTGCTTGAGGAATGTGTTTTGCGCCAATTCGCACAATACGCGATCGCATAGTATTAGATACGCCACTGCGCTGTCTATTGCCTTCTAGAGCCATAACTTTACCATAAAGTTCTAGCTTGGCAGGTGGAATGGGAGAACCATCAAAATCAATTCCCTGTGCGATCGCTTCATCAATAGCATCAGCCCCTGTGGTGGTTTGATTTCCTGGGTTAGTTTCGGTAGGCATGGTGATTTACTCTTCTTCGCTATGGGTAGATTTTACCAGTCTTGCTGACACCAAAGCTGCCTACTGGCTTTTTTGCTGCAAAGGATTGGTAAGCTGATGCGCGTCTAAAGTATATAAACACTTTTGATAGTCGTTAACTGTTGACTGTTGACGGTTAACAGTCAACAGTTAACGAGCATCAGGTAAATGTACAAATTAAATGCGTAACAGCTTAGTCAATAGACTAATCACGAGCCTGTCGTGTCACCAAGCCCCCAACAAAGGCCCCTAAGATAGTGCCTGTCCATAACCCTGTTGTGCTACCTTGCCAAATTGCTCCTGGTGTCATCCAGGCATTGCACATCTCTTTTAAACCCCAAGGTTGATTTTGACACTTTTGGCTATGTAGCATTATGGTAATTTGCCCACTGGTGTAAGCACCAAAAAAACCTGATGACAGCGCCAAAAAAGTGCAAACTAAAATTCTGTTTTTTGTCATTAGTCATTAGGGCGAATGGCACTAAGTACAGCATTTCATAAATCCGTGACGAATTGACCGATGCTCCAGTAAGGCTTTGTGAGATTTAATAACGCTACGAACTTGTGAAATTCTGTACTAAGTTAAGGTAGAATTTTTAGTTTTGATGTCGATCACAACTTAAGCTGTTTCCTCTAAATATTTGTGAGCAAAAGTGACCGCCATAGCACCTTCTCCAACGGCTGAAGCCACGCGCTTTACAGAACCGTGCCGGACATCACCAGCAGCAAAGGAACCGGGAACACTCGTTTCTAGGAAAAAAGGAGCGCGTTCTAGAGTCCAGCACTGAGGTGGATGACCATCTTGAAGCAAGTCCGAGCCAGTGACTAAATAACCAGAGCGATCGCGGATAATATTGGTATCTTTTGCCCATTCGGTATTTGGCGCACCACCGATGCAAACAAATAGTCGCCCCGTATCGATTTGCTGCACTTCTCCATCACTGCAATTAGTAACTTCAATTTGGCGCAGCGAGGTATCACCAATTAGCTTCGTAACTTGAGATTGAAACAGCACTTCAATGTTGCTAGTATTTGTAATTCGGTTAATTAGATAATGCGATAAGGTTGCTGCCAAATTATTGCCACGAACTAAAATTGTTACTTTTCGTGCATAGCGAGAGAAATACATGGCGGCTTGACCTGCGGAGTTACCGCCACCGACAACAAAGACGATAAACCGCAGCGCTTAACCCGGCAGGGCCTGCACCATAAATTGATACATCGTATTCTTTAAACTTTGGTTGCGTTACCCACCCTAAATGTTGAGCAATTTCGCGGATAGTGGGAGCAAATAACTGAGTTCCATCAGGCAATTCAACCACTGGTAGTCTAACATTGCTCAGAGATGGCAATCCAAGTTTTCTGTTGCAATCATCATCACCAGTAAGTGCAATCCAGTCAAATTCGACAACGGTGCGGTTGAGAAAATCACGAATTTCATAGGCTTGTGCTGAGTCTGGTTGACCGTAAAGCCGTACTTTTTTCTGATTTACTTGTGAAGGATCAGAATTTTTCAGTTGGGTCATTTTAGTTTCTTTAGATTATCTTTTAGTGTTAAGGTAAATAACGCTACAGTGCATAAGTCTGTTCGATTACTTCAGACTTGTTCCATCAATTGCTTATCGATAATTCCAGGCAAAAGATAGAATAAGGGAATAAGGATATAAAGTACAATGCTCAAGTTGATGCTAATAAAAGCCAAGCCTGCGGCAACAAGATAAGAAATTGGATAACTAAGAGTCCAAATAGTCGCTTTTTGAACAGTTTCTTGGTGAATGATTTTTTCACTCGTGATGTACCGACGGACAACATAAAACCAGAGCGCATTGTAAGCAAATCCAGTCAGTGCTAGTGTCAGTCCATAAAAAACAACGACGGGTAGCGAGGTTCCATATTCACCAATAAGTTCCGTAGGATAGGGGATAAAAGCAACGCACATTAATAAAAGTAAGTTGATTACTAAAATAGACCTCTTGCAAAATTACTTTTATGTTATAGTCAAGGGTTTGCATTTTGGAATTGCTAAATTTAACTCATAGTTATAAATTGCTGCTAGTAAGTTACAA